>NZ_JBOZRT010000044.1:0-7900 GCF_050789165.1 Azospirillum sp. | reverse complement strand
CCATGCGCAAGATCATCGTCATCCTCAATGCCATGGTCCGCGACGGCAAGCCCTGGGAGCACGCCGCCGGGTAACCTCAACAACATGGTTGCTCCCCGCGTTGCGGTGGAGAGGGCTGCCGACAATGCGACGGAGTTCCCTCCACCTCGAAGAGGGGGAGGGCTAGGGAGGGGGCAGCCGCACCCCTACGCCCCGCCGACCACCTTGCGCAGCTCGCTGGGCAGCACCGGCTTGTGCAGCAGGCGGTAGCCGCTGCGCTCCGCCTCGGCGAGGCGTTCGGGCGAGGCGTCGCCGGTCAGGATGACGCCGGGGACGTCGTGGCCGACGCGCTCCTGGATGGCGATCAGCGCCTCCGGCCCGGTCCGGCCGTGCTGGAGCTGGTAGTCGGACAGCAGCAGGCGCGGGCGCCGCCCGTCCTTCTCCAGCAGCGCCAGCGCCTGGTCGCCGGAGCGCGCCGCCAGCACGTCGTAGCCCCAGCCCTCCAGCATCGCCTTGAGGCCGAGCAGGATGATCGCCTCGTCGTCGATCACCAGCACGACGTCCTTCGCCGGGTCCGCCGCCGGCGCGTCGTTGGCCGGGCGGCCGACGTCCACCGTCGGCGCCGGCGCGCCGGCGCGCGGCAGCTCTACCGCGAAGACCGAGCCGCGCCCGGCCACCGAGCGCACGGTCACCCGGTGCTCCAGCAGCCGCGCCAGCCGCCGCACGATGGCGAGGCCGAGGCCGAGGCCGCGTTCGGTCCGGGTGTCGTTCACCTGGGTGAACTCCTCGAAGATCGCGTCGATCTTGTCGGCAGGGATGCCGATGCCGGTGTCCCACACCTCCAGCCGCACGGCGCCGCCGGAGCGCCGGGCGCCGAGCAGGACGCGGCCCGACCGCGTGTACTTCAGCGCGTTCTCGATGAGGTTGCGCAGGATGCGCTCCAGCAGCGCCGGGTCGCTGGTCACCCAGGCGCCGCTGCGCACCACGCGCAGCTCCAGCCCCTTCTGGCGCGCGCGCGGCCCGTACTCGGCGACCAGCTTGCCGATCATGTCGTCCAGGCGCAGCCGCACCGGCACCGCGCTGATCCGGCCGGACTCCAGCCGCGCCATGTCGAGCAGGCTGTCCAGCAGCGTCTTCAGCGTGTCCAGCGACTGCCGCATGCTGTCGAGCAGCGGCAGCGCCGGGTGGTCCTTCAGCCGCTCGCCCAGCGCCGCGGCGAACAGGAACAGCGACTGCACCGGCTGGCGCAGGTCGTGGCTGGCCGCGGCGAGGAACTTCGACTTGGCCTCGTTGGCCTGCTCCGCCGCCACGCGCGCCTGGCGCAGTTCCTCGGCGTCGCGGTGCCGCTCGGTGACGTCGAAGGCCGAGCAGGTGACCCCGACGATGGCGCCCGACGCGTCGCGGGTGGGGTCGACGACCATGTCGAACACCATGTCGCGGCCGTGCAGGCAGATGCGCACCTCCTCGCGGGCCGGTTCGCCGGTCTCGACCACCCGGCGCTTGATGGCGGTGAGCGCCGCGATGTCCTCCGGACGGTCGAAGATGGCGGCGTCGGTTCGGCCGACGATGCGCTCCGGCTCCAGCAGCACCGGGTTGGCGATCCAGGTGTAGCGCAGGTCGCGGTCCATGCTGAACACCACGACGCCGGAGTTGGTCAGCGCGGCGCGGAAGCGCTCCTCGGTCGTGCGCAGCGCCGCCTCCGTGCGCTTGCGCTCGGTGATGTCGATGCCCGAGGCGATCAGGTGCTCGACCCGGCCGTCGGCGGACCGCATCGGCGTCAGCGTGATGTCCGCCGTGACCGTCCGGCCGCCGGGCAGCCGCACCGCGCTGTCGAAGCGCGACGGCAGGCCGGCCGCGGCATCGTCGATGGCGGCGCGCAGGCGCACCTGCACCGGGCGGTCCTCGGCCCAGCAGCGGATGCGGTCGAGCGGGCGGCCGACGACGTCGTCCGCGGTCAGGCCGCCGGCGAACAGCGCGGCGCGGTTGACGTGCAGGACGGTGCCGTCCGGCTTCAGCACCGCGACGAACACCGGCAATCCGTCGAGCACGGCGCGCAGGTGCCGCTCGTTGCCGCGCAGCTCGGCCTCGCGCGCCTCCAGGGCCTCGGCCATGTCGTCGAAGGCGCGGCCAAGCTGGCCGAGTTCCGACCCGCCGTCGCGCAGGTCGGCGCGGCCGGCGGAATGGCCGTCGCGCCAGCCCTGCACGGCGCGCATCAGCGCCGCCACCGGCCGGCGGACGAACAGCGTGCCGCCGCCCCACGCCGCCAGCATGGCGATGACCAGCCCGACCACCGTCATCACCACCCCTTCGACCGTGGTGCGGTCGATGCGCGCCATGGCGGCGTCGCGGTCGATGGCGACGGCGACGAACAGGTCGTGCACGCCGTCGCGCACCGGGGAGTGCGCGACCACCCACAAGGTGCCGTCGGTGTCCGCCACCTCCGCCACGCCGGGATCCCCGCCGGAGACGTCGGCGCGCAGCAGCGGACGCAACGCCTCGGGCAACGGGCTTCCGCCGAGCCGCCCGGCGTCCGGCACCT
This sequence comes from Azospirillum sp., assembly GCF_050789165.1. Taxonomy (NCBI): domain Bacteria; kingdom Pseudomonadati; phylum Pseudomonadota; class Alphaproteobacteria; order Rhodospirillales; family Azospirillaceae; genus Azospirillum; species Azospirillum sp. The sequence continues at coordinate 5,382 of NZ_JBOZRT010000044.1, read as the reverse complement.
GCACCAGCACCGTGCCGTTGCGGTCGGCCAGCGTCAGCCGCACGTCGCCGGACAGCCGCCGACCGGCCAGGCTGTCGGCCAGCCAGCGCAGGTCCAGCGTCACCAGCACGGCCCCGCCGATCTCCCCGCTGCCGTCGAGGTAAGGCATGCCGAAGGACAGCACCGGCCCGCCGTCCAGCGGCCACTCCATCCACTCGCCGGGGGTGAAGCGGCCCTCGTCCATGGCGCGCTTCAGCACCGGCAGGCCGGCCAGCGAGCGCCCGGTCATCTCCGGCGCGCCGCTGCACAGCACCTTGCCCGCGGTGTCGGTGACGGTCACCGTCTGGCGGTCGAGGGCGCGGCGGGACAGGCGGATCAGGTACTGCTCGCACCGCCGGTATTCGTCGGTGCGCACGAAGCTGGCCTCCGCCACCGCGATGGCGAGCTGGCGCACGCCCTCGAACAGGCGTTCCTGCTCGCCCTCGACGAGCTGCATCAGGCGCACGGCCTCGGCGCTCACCTCCTTTGCCCGCTCCGTCCGCAGGCGGGCGACGCTGTGGGCCTGGATGGCGATCGCCGGCAGCACCGCGATGAGCACCAGGACGAAGAGACGGGCGAGAAGCGACATCGGACGGCGTTCCCCAGGGGCGAAGAGGGCCTTTCACACTTCGCCGGACGCTGCCCGTTCTAGACGAACATGGTTAAATCACCGTTAATTTGCGTCATCAAGATTTGGAGCCTTATGTATTCACCCAATCCATCCTGGATTTCCGGAAGAGGTATCCATCAACGATCACTTTAGGTTTTCTTCTCGAAAACGGGTTGAATTGCAGATATTGGCGCCTTTGGATTACCCAATAAGATAGAGCGGCGAAAACAACGTGCAATGGCGGATGCGGAACCGTGGCCGCGAGGCCGTTGTTGTTCCGAGGCCATGACCACCTCCCTGCTGATGCCCCCGCGCCTGACGGCGCCCGACGGCTCGCCGCGCCGCGTCGGAGTCGAGCTGGAATTCGCCGACCTCGACGCGCCGAGCGCCGCCCGCCTCGTCCGCGACCTCTACGGCGGCGAGATCGCCATGGAGAACCCGCACCGCTGCCGCGTGCGCGGCTCGCGGCTGGGCGACTTCGCGGTGGAGCTGGACATGCGCTCCGCCCACCCGCCGAAGACCGACGGCGAGCCCGGCGCGCTGGACGCCTTCCTGGAGAAGCTGCGGCCATTGTGGGGCAGCATCGGCAGCCTGGTCATGCCCTTCGAGATCGCCGCCCCGCCGGTGCCGTTCGAACGGCTGCCGGAGCTGGAGGCGCTGGTCGACGGCCTGCGCGAGCGCGGCGCGGCCGGCACCGGGGCGAGCCCGCTGTTCGCCTTCGGCCTGCACTTCAACCCGGAGGTCGCGGCGACCGACGCCGACTACGTGGTCGATCACCTGAAGGCGTTCCTGGTGCTGGCGCCGTGGCTGCGCGCGCAGATCCGCATCGACCCGACGCGGCGCATCACCGGATTCATCGCCGCCTTCCCGGTGGAGTACGCCGCCAAGGTGGTCGATCCCGCCTACCGGCCGGACATGGACACGCTGGTCGCCGACTACCTCGCGGCCAACCCGACCCGCAACCGCGAGCTGGACCTGTTCCCGCTGTTCGCCCACCTCGACCCCGAAACGCTGTTCGCCACGATCAGGGACCCGCACGTCCGGCCGCGGCCGACCTTCCACTACCGCCTGCCCAACGCGCGCATCGGCGAGCCCGGCTGGTCGCTGGCGCAGGACTGGAACCGCTGGGTGGCGGTGGAGGAGCTGGCCGCCGACCGCGGGCGGCTGGACGCGCTGGGCGCGGCGTTCCGCGACTACGCCGCGCGCCGGAAGCTGGACGACTGGGCGTCCGAGGCCGGCCAGCGGCTGGCCGGCTGAGGGATCGCGGCATGGCCCGGCCGCTCATCGGCATCACCGCCTCGGCGCGCGGGGCGCGCATCAGCTCCTGGGCGAACCGCATGGCGGTGTGGCGGGCCGGCGGCCGCTCGGTGCGCATCACCAGCCTGGAGCCGTTCCCCATCGACCAGCTCGACGGGCTGGTGGTCGGCGGCGGCGACGACATCGACACCACGCTGTACGGCGAGGCCATGCAGCCCAAGATCCGCATCGACCCGGAGCGCGACCGGCTGGAGCTGCAGGCGCTCGACGTCGCCGAGGCGCGCGGGATGCCGGTGCTGGGGATCTGCCGCGGCTCGCAGATGATCAACGTGCACCGCGGCGGCTCGCTGCACGTGGACATCCACGAGGTCTACGAGGAGGCGCCGCGGCTGCGCACCGTGCTGCCGCGCAAGCGCGTCTCCATCGTGCCGGACAGCGGGCTGTACCGCATCCTCGGCATCTCGGAATGCCGGGTGAACGCGCTGCACCATCAGGCGGTGAACCGGCTGGGCGAGGGCATCCGGGTGGTCGCGCGCGAGCGCTCCGGCGTCGTCCAGGGCATCGAGGCGGAGGGCGCGCGCTTCCTGGTCGGCGTGCAGTGGCACCCGGAGTACCTGGTCGCCGACCCGCGCCAGCAGAACCTGTTCCGCACCCTGGTCGAGGCCGCCAAGGGCCGCTCGGTGTTCGAGCTGCTGGCGGCGTAAGGCTCTCTTGAGCGGATCGGAAAGCCCGACCCACAAACGCGACGGGCGCGTCCGGAGGGATGGCTCCGGACGCGCCCGTGCGTGCACTGCAGCCCTTACTTCGGGCCGGCGCCCGGACGGCAGTCCGGCGTGCCCGGCGGGCAGTGCGTGCCGGTGGCGCGCTGGGCGGCCTGCGGCGAACGGCTGGGCTTGGTCTGCGCCGACTTGGTGGTCGTCGAGCCGCTGACCGCGCGGTCGCCGCTGGAGCCGGCGGTGCCCTTCTTCAGCGTGTCGTACTCGCGGCCCTGGCCCGGGGAGGTCGCGTCGCTGCGGCCGTCCGGCGACCCGCTGGTCGACAGCTCGCCGCGGTTCTTCGCGGTGCCGCGCTCGGTGTAGGCGCCCGAGGCGCCCGAGCCGGCGGTGGTGCCGCCCGGATTGCCGGCCGACCAGTTGCGGTCGGTGGTGGTGGCGCCCGCCGTGCCCGGCGTCATCGCCGACTTGCCGGCGCGGGGCGCCGTGGTGTTCATCTCGGTGCCGTGGCCGCCGGTGCCGGTGCCGGCGCCGGACGCGCCTCCGGAGGCGCTGCCGGATTCCTGAGCCATGGCCGTTCCGGTCACCAGCGCCAGAGCGGCGACGGTCCCGATCAGAAGCTTACGCATCCTCTCTCTCCGATCCCTGTTTTCAAGACGGAGGCCGCGCGCCAAAGGTGCAGCGCCGCCATCCTTCACGCCATAAACAGCCAAGGTCGCGAAAGGTGCCGCCGCGACTCGAAACTCCTTGCCCGCCCGAAAATTGACTCCGGTCCGGCGCCTTCTCGGTAAAGGCCGCTTAACCGCCGCGCCCTAGCCTTCCCGGCGTATCCCACGCACCCCCTCGGACCCGACATGAGCACCCCCAAGCCCGGCGGCATCGCCCGGCTCTACGCGACGTTCTGGCACCACACGGCCGGGGCGCGCGGCCTGCTGGCGACGTTCCTGGCGCTGCTGTTCGTGGCGCAGGTCGTGCGCCTCGCCATTCCCTGGTTCTTCGGGGAGGCGGTGAACGCGCTTCAGGACGCCGCCGCGCAGGACCTGCGCACCGCCGGCGGCTACATGGCGGCGACGCTGGGCGCGGCGGTGCTGGCCTGGGCGCTGCACGGGCCGGGGCGGGTGATCGAGCGCTTCGTCGCCGTGCGCGCCCGCGCCCGCTTCGCCGACGCGCTGTACGCCCGCCTGACCGCGCTGCCGCTCGGCTGGCACGAGCGCCACCACTCCGGCGAGACGATCCAGCGCATGGGCAAGGCGACCACGGCGCTGTTCGGCTTCGCCCAGCACCAGTTCGTCTACCTGCAGAACGTCGTCTCGGTGATCGGGCCGATCGCCGCGCTGTTCGTCGTCTCCACGGCGACGGGCGCGGTGGCGCTGGCGGGGTACGCCGCGGTGGTGGCGGTGCTGGTGCGCTTCGACGGCACCATGGTCCGCCTGCTGGAGCAGGAGAACCGCGCCGAGCGCCGCTACGTGGCCGAGCTGGTGGACTGCCTGGGCAACATCGCCACGGTGCTGACGCTGCGCCTGCAGGCGGCGACGCGGCGCGTGGTCGGCGAGCGGCTGGCCGCGGTGTTCGTGCCGCTGCGCCGCCACGTGGTGGTCAACGAGGCGAAGTGGTGCGCCATCGACCTCGCCAACAACGCGCTGCGCACCGGGCTGGTGGTGCTGTACGCGTGGCTGGCGTGGCGCGAGGGCGGCGTGGTGCCGCTGGGCACCGCGGTGATGGTGCACCAGTACGCCCAGCAGATCGGCACCGTCGTCAGCTCCATGGCGACGCACTGGCAGGAGCTGGTGCGCCACACCGCCGACGTGGCCGGCGCCGACGCCATCCTCGATGCCCGGCCGCGCCCCGGTGCCGGGGCCGCCCCGCTGCCGGAGGACTGGCGCGCCATCGCGGTGCACGGCCTGGAGTTCCGCTACGGCGCCCGCGCCGCGCTGTCCGGCGTGGAGCTGGACCTCGTGCGCGGCGAACGGGTGGCGCTGGTCGGCGAGAGCGGGTCGGGCAAGAGCACGCTGCTGCGCGTGCTGTCCGGCCTCTACGAGGCGGAGCGCATCGCGGTCCGCGTGGACGGCGCGGAGCGCGCCGACCTGCGCGACCTCGGCGGCATCGCCACGCTGGTGCCGCAGGACCCGGAGATCTTCGAGAGCAGCATCCGCCAGAACATCACCATGGGCATCGACTACGCGGAAGCGGAGGTGCTGCGCGCCTGCCGGCTGGCGCAGCTGCTGCCGGTGGTCGAGCGGCTGCCGGCCGGCCTCGACACGGTGATCAGCGAGCGCGGGCTGAACCTGTCGGGCGGGCAGAAGCAGCGTCTGGCGCTGGCGCGCGGCATCCTGGCGTCACGCGCCTCCAGCCTGATCATGCTGGACGAGCCGACCAGCAGCATGGACCCGTCCACCGAGCTGACGGTCTACCGCGGCCTGCTGGGCGAGTTCCCGGACGCCTGCGTCGTCTCGGCGGTGCACCGCCTGCACCTGCTCACGCACTTCGACCGGGTGGTGCTGATGGCGGACGGCCGGCGCGTCGATGCCGGCACGCTGGACGAGCTGCTGGCGCGGCAGCCGACGTTCCAGGCGATGTGGGGCCATTACCACGGCGCGTCGGCGGCGTAGAGTATTGCCCCCTCCCTAGCCCTCCCCCGCTACGCGGGAGAGGGAACTCCGCCACTCTGCCCCCTCTCCCGCGAAGCGGGGGAGCAACCATGTTGTTGAGGTTACCCGGCGGCGTGCTCCCAGGGCTTGCCGTCGCGGACCATGGCATTGAGGATGACGATGATCTTGCGCATGG
>NZ_JBOZRT010000007.1:0-2684 GCF_050789165.1 Azospirillum sp. | reverse complement strand
GGCGCCGGAGTCCAGCGTCACGTCGACCTCGACGGTCGGGTTGCCGCGGCTGTCCAGGATCTCGCGGGCGGTGATGTCGGTGATGGCGCTCATGGTGTCGGTGGTTCCGTGGTTCGGGTGAAAGGATGGCTCAGTGGCGCGTCGCCGGACGGCGGTAGATGAACCAGTAGACGGCGCCGACCAGCAGCGCGCCGCCGACCCAGTTGCCGAGCGTCACCGCGCCAAGGTTGAGAAGGAAGTGGGGCACGTCGATGGGCGGGAAGCTCTTGTGCAGCTCGGCCCAGAAGCTGTCGGGCGCCCCCCATTGGATGAGCAGGCCCAGCGGCACGAAGTACATGTTGGCGACGCAGTGCTCGAACCCTGCCGCGACGAAGGCGCTGACCGGCAGCACGATGGCGGCGATCTTGTCGCCCACCCCGCGCGCGCCCAGCGCCAGCCACACCGCCAGGCAGACCAGCACGTTGCACAGGATGCTCAGGAAGAACGCGTTCCCCGTGGGCAGCCCGCTCTTCGCCGTGGCGAAGTACAGCGCCATCTCGCCCACCGCGCCATGCCCGAAGGTGTATTGCCCGGACAGGAAGACCAGCACCGCCGTGCCCAGCGCGCCGACGAAGTTGCCGATCCACACCAGCGTCCACACCCGCATCATCTCGCGGATGGTGAGGCGGCCGCTGGCCCAGGCCATGACCAGCAGCGCGTCGCCGGTGAACAGCTGGGCACCGCCGACCACCACCAGCACGAGGCCGAGCGAGAACACCAGCCCGCCCAGCAGGCGCGTCACGCCGTAGGGCAGCATGCCCTCCGCGCCCGACATCGCCACGGTGGCGAACAGCCCGCCGAGCGCGATGAACGCGCCGGCCAGCACGGCGAGCGCCAGCAGGGTCGGCGTGTCGGTGTGCGCCTTCTTGACGCCGAGATCCTCGGCGGCCTGGGCGATGGCGGGGGGCAGCCGTGCGTCCAGGGTGTATGGCGGCTCCACGCCCGTCCGTTGATGCGTGTCCATGGGTCTGTCCTTTCGGATTGGGCCTTTCAGGCGGTGCGCAGGCCCTGCGCCCGGAAACGGTCGCGCACCCGCCCGGTCAGCTCGTCCGAGGGGGGCTCGGTGGCGGCGAGGCGGTAGGGGAGGCCCAGCTCGCGCCATTTGAATTCGCCCAGCTTGTGGAAGGGCAGCACGTCCACCCGCTCCACCACGCCCAGGCCGGCGGCGAAGTCCGCCAGGGCGTCGATCTCGTTCAGGTCGTCGGTCAGGCCGGGCACCAGCACGTAGCGCAGCCAGATCGGCTTGCCGATCAGGCTCAGGCGCTCGGCGAACTCCAGCGTCGGGCGCAGCGGCACGTTGGTGAGCGCGCGGTGGGTGGACTCGCGGAACGCCTTGATGTCGAGCAGCACCAGGTCGATGTCGGCCAGCAGGAGGTCGTCGGCGTGCGCGCCGAGGAAACCGGAGGTGTCCAGCGCCGTGTGCAGACCGTGCTCCTTGGCGCCGCGGAAGACGGCGGCGCAGAACTCCGGCTGCACCAGCGGCTCGCCGCCGCTGATGGTCAGCCCGCCCTTGGCGCGCTTGAGGAAGTCGGCGTACCCCGCGACCTCGGCGACGATCTCGGCCGCGGCGGTGCGGGTGCCGTCGTGCATGTGGCGGGTGTCGGGGTTGTGGCAGTACTGGCAGCGCAGCGGGCAGCCGGCCAGGAACAGCACGTAGCGGATGCCGGGGCCGTCCGCCGTGCCCCCGGTCTCCACCGAGTGCACCCAGCCGTCGATCCGGGGGAGGCCGGTGTGGGCGTGCGTGTCCATGGTGCGGTGTCCCTGTGCGCTAGCCGGAGATGATCACGAGGGCGCCGTGCGCGCCGATGTGCAACTCCGCGCGGATGATGCGCCCGTCCTCGCCCTTCCACCAGCGGCCCGGCGCTTCGAGGAAGCGGAAGCCGCTCCGGGTGAGGAAGGGGACGGCCTGGCTGACATCCGGGAAGTGGCGTGTTTCCACGTCCATGGCGGTGCCTCAGGGCCAGACCGCGGCCCACACCATCGCCAGGCAGAGGAACCCCACGATGAGGGGGATCAGCCGGTCGATCTGGTCGTCGGCTCCGGAGGCGTGTTCGGCGGCGCTTTTGAAGGGGTAGGGGTAGTATTGCATGGCTTGCAACGGCGTGCTTGCGTCGGGCCCCCACCCAACCCTCCCCCACTTCGCGGGGGAGGGCTTTTTCCTCCCCCCGCGCAGTGGGGGGAGGTTAGGAGGGGGGCCCGGCGCGAAGACGTCCCTCAGTGCTTGGAGTGGAAGGTTCGGGAGATGACGTCCAACTGCTGCTCGCGGGTGAGCTTGATGAAGTTCACCGCGTAGCCGGACACCCGGATGGTGAGCTGCGGGTACTGCTCCGGGTGGTCCATGGCGTGCAGCAGCGTCTCGCGGTCGAACACGTTCACGTTGATGTGGTGCCCGCCCTGCGCGAAGTAGCTGTCCAGCATCCCCACCAGGTTCGCCACCCGCTCGCCCTCCGTCGGACCCAGGCCCGACGGCACGATCGTGAAGGTGTACGAGATGCCGTCCTGCGCGTGCGCGTACGGCAGCTTCGCCACACTGGCCATCGACGCGATGGCCCCCTTCCGGTCGCGCCCGTGCATCGGGTTGGCCCCCGGCGCGAACGGCTCGCCCGCCTTGCGCCCGTCCGGCGTCGAGCCGGTCTTCTTGCCGT
>NZ_JBOZRT010000006.1:0-41087 GCF_050789165.1 Azospirillum sp. | reverse complement strand
TGTCCTCGGTCGCCTTGGCCGTCTGGTTGGCGAGGTTCTTCACCTCCTGCGCCACCACGGCGAAGCCCTTGCCGGCCTCCCCCGCCCGCGCCGCCTCAATGGTCGCGTTGAGGGCGAGGAGGTTGGTCTGGCTGGCGATGCTCTGGATCAGGTTGGCGACCTCGCCGATGCGGCCGACGGCGTCGGACAGCGAGCGGATGGTGCCCTGGGTGCGCACCCCGGTCTCCACCGCCTGCCGGGTGACCGCGCCGGAGTGCGCGACCTGCGACGTGATCTCGCGGATCGAGGCGGCCAGCTCCTCGCTGGCGGCGGCGACGGTCTGGGCGTTGGCCTGCGCCTGCTCGGCGGCGGCGGCCACGCTCTGGGCGTTGGCGCTGACCCGCTCGGCCGAGCCGGCCATGCCCAGCGCGTCGCGCGCCATGGCGCCGGTGCGGTCGGCGACCTGCGACACCGCGGCGCCCGCCTCGCGCTCGACCGTCTCGGCCATGGTCTTCAGCGCGGTGACGCGCTCTTCCTCGGCGCGGCGCTGCTGCTCGGTGCTCTCCTGGACCGAGTAGGCGAGCTTCGCCTTCATCGCCCGCAGCAGCGCGGTGATGCGGGTGAACTCCGGCACGCGGGCGTTCTCGATGACGTAGGCGAAGTTGCCCAGCGCGATGGCGTCCAGGTGCGCCTCCATGCGCCGCAACGGGGTGCGGATCGTGGCCATCAGCAGCAGGCAGAACCCGACGGCGCCGAGCACGCCCAGCGCGTTGACGATCACCGCGACGAGGAGGTGACGCTGGTAGTTCTCCTCGGCCTCGCCGAACGCCTGCCCGGCGACGCGGACCTGCAGGGCGGCCAGTTCGCCAGCCAGCGCGGCGGCGCTGTCGGCCAGGGGGATCAGTTTCTCCCTGAGGTGCCGCTCGGCGCCGGCCGCATCGGCGGCGCGCAGCAGCCGCAGCGCCGGCGCGAACCCCTCGGTGTCGAGCGTGGCGCGGAGCCCGGCCAGGCGCCCCGCCAGGGCGGCCTGCTCCGGTGTCTGGGCCGCCGCCATGACGCGGTCCCAGGCGCCGGCGATCTGGCCGCTGGTCGCCGCCACGGCCGCCGCGCGCGCCTCCAGCGCCGGGGCCGGAGCCCCCGACCGGGCCTCCAGGACGCCGAGGGCGACCTGCTGCACGCTGCCGCGCCACCGCTCCTGGATCTCGCCGAGTTGCGCCACCGGCACCGTCCGGTCGCGGTAGACGCTGCTCAGCGCGTCCTCCGTCTCGGACATGCCGGCAAGCGAGGTCCACGACACCGCGATCATGGCGCAGATCAGCAGCACGAACGCCGCGATCATCCGGCCGCCGATGCTGGCCGCGATCTTCGACAGCCGGGCCGCGGCGCCGGTCCGCACGACCTGCCCGTCGTCGAGCCCGTAGCCGGCCCCCTTGCCGGTGCGGATCGCCTCGTAGATCCGCTCGGCGGCGGCGACGTCCTCGCGCGACGGCTTGGAGCGGATCGAGACGTAGCCGGTGATCCGCCCGTCCTCGGTCCACGGCGTGACGTTGGCGCGCACCCAGTAGTGGTCGCCGTTCTTCGCCCGGTTCTTCACCAGCCCTTCCCAGGGGCGGCCCGCCTTGATGGTCGCCCACAGGTTGGCGAACGCCTCCTTGGGCATGTGGGGATGGCGCACGAGGTTGTGCGGCGCCCCCAGCAGCTCCTCGCCGGAGAAGCCGCTGATGTCGGTGAACGCCTGGTTGACGAAGCTGATCCGGCCGCCGGTGTCCGTCCTCGACACCAGCAGGGTGCCGTCCTGCATCTCCACTTCGCGGTTGGTGATCGGCCCGTTGTCTCGCATGGCGCTCTCCCTCTCCGACGGCCGCCGCCGAGACCCGTGCATCCGGCCGCAGGCGATTGGCGTATATCAGTCGGTGTACGAAGGGCCGATAATTTTGGATCGAAGTTAATTTGCGTCAATTTGTGACATGACGCCCGCGCTCCGGGTTCCCGACACGCTCACGCGCTTGTGTTCCCGGTGTGATTCGCGCCGTTGCGCCACCATGGTTAGGGTGACCGCATCGATCAGCCGGTGTGTGGAGAGGGTCGGATGTTGCTCAGGTTCCCCAGGGCGTCGCAGGCGCGCGAGGATGAGGTCACGCCGCGGTCGCTGTTCCTGTCGCGCCGTTCGCTGCTGGCCGGCGCCGGCGCCGCGGCGCTGTTCCCGGACGCGGCGGCCGCGGCTCTCCAGGCGCCGACCACCCTGCGGCCGCAGGACGCCAAGCTGGACGAGGTGACGCCGAAGAAGTCGGCGACCACCTACAACAATTTCTACGAGTTCGGCGTCGCCAAGACCGACCCCGCCGAGGCCGCCGGCGCCCTGCGCACCCGCCCCTGGGAGGTCGTGGTCGAGGGCGAGGTCGCCAAGCCCAAGACTTTCGGCATCGAGGAACTGCTGACGTTCCCGCTGGAAGAGCGCATCTACCGCCTGCGCTGCGTCGAGGCGTGGTCGATGGTGATCCCCTGGGTCGGCTTCCCGCTGGCCGAGCTGCTGAAGCGGGTGGAGCCCACCGGTTCGGCCCGCTACGTCGCCTTCCAGACGCTGCACGCCCCCGACCAGATGCCGGTGCAGCGCACCGGATTCATGGAATGGCCGTACGTCGAGGGCCTGCGCCTGGACGAGGCGATGCACCCGCTGGCCATCCTGGCGGTGGGCATGTACGGCGACGTGCTGCCGAACCAGAACGGCGCGCCGGTGCGGCTGGTGGTGCCGTGGAAGTACGGCTTCAAGTCGATCAAGTCGATCGTCCGCATCCGGCTGACCCGCGACCTGCCGCCGACCACCTGGAACCGCATGCAGGCGAGCGAGTACGGCTTCTACGCCAACGTGAACCCGGACGTCGACCACCCGCGCTGGAGCCAGGCGACCGAGCGCCGGGTCGGCGAGTTCCTGCGCCGCAAGACGCTGCCCTTCAACGGCTACGCCGAGGAGGTCGCGTCGCTGTACGCCGGCCTGGACCTGAAGGCGAACTTCTGAGATGCGCCGCTGGATCGAGACGCGCCTGGCCTCGCGCCGGGCGAAGCCGGCGGCGTTCGCGCTGGCGCTGCTGCCGCTGGCGTGGATGGTGTGGCTGGCGCTGTCCGGCGGGCTGGGCGCCGAGCCGGTCGCCGGCGCGGTGCGGGAGACCGGGGTGTGGGCGCTGCGGTTCCTGCTGCTGGCGCTGGCGGTCACGCCGCTGCGCCGGCTGACCGGGCTGTCAGGGCTGGCGCGTTTCCGGCGGATGATCGGGCTGTTCGCCTTCTTCTACGCGGTGCTGCACCTGTCCACCTACGTCGGCATCGACCAGTTCTTCGACTGGGCCGCGGTGTGGAAGGACATCGTCAAGCGCCCGTACATCACCGTGGGCATGGGCGCCTTCCTGGTCCTGACGGTGCTGGCGGCGACCTCCACCGACGCCATGCTCCGCCGTCTCGGCGGGCGGCGCTGGCGGGCGCTGCACAAGGCGGTGTTCGCCGCGGGTGCCGCGGGCTGCCTGCACTACGTCATGCTGGTGAAGGGGTGGCAGACGGCGCCGCTGGTCTACGCCGCGGTGTTCGCCGCCCTGGCCGGCGTGCGGTCGTTCCGGCTGAACACGGCGCGCGGTCAGGCCGCCCGTCACGCTCTCAGGCGGAACGGCGCCGTTGGCTCGCCGCGTTAGGGTTGCGGCTTCAGCAGAGCCCCCTTACAGTTGTACCCCTGAGGTTGAGCGCCCTATCAGTGCGCGCGCAGGGCGGGCGCTCCCGCCGCTTCCGGGGGGAAGGTCATGACCAATTTCACCACCTATGTTCAGACCAGCACGGCCGGGGAAGGGAGCATCACGCAGGTCACATTCGACAATTATTATACACTGTCGACGACCCTCTCCTCGATTACGTGGAGGTATACGCTGCGCGGCACCCCGGTCATGGACGTCACGGCGACCGGGACCTATTCGGAATACTGGGGAACTCCATACGGAAGCCTTTCCTCGATTACAGCCCAGCGCCCCGATGGCAGCCCGATTGTAAGCATAACCAACATCAACAGAACCTTTTATGGTCTCTCGGGCCTGTCCTCGCTGCTGACCATGTCCTCGATGCTCTCCGGAAGCGATTCCATCATCGGATCCAGCTACAGCGACACGCTGTACGCCCGTGACGGCAACGACATCGTCTTTGGAAACGCGGGTTACGACCTCCTTGATGGCGGCGCTGGCGCCGACACGCTCTACGGCGGCTTCGACGGGGACGTGATCTATGGCGGTTCCGGCGCGGACGTCATCTACGGAGACGAGGCCGGAGACGTCCTCTACGGGGGCGCCGACAACGATTACGTGGTCGGCGGCAGCGGCAGCGACATCCTGTACGGAGACTCCGGGGACGACCGGCTGTTCGGGGCCGAAGGAGTGGATACGATCGTCGGCGGCACCGGCAACGATACCATCGCCGGCCAGGACGACAGCGACCTCCTGATGGGAAGCGAGGGCAACGACGAACTGCACGGCTGGACCGGCAACGACACCTTGTATGGCGGATCCGGCAACGACCTCCTGCTCGGCCAGTCGGGCGACGACGTGCTCTTCGCCGAGGATGGTGACGACAGGCTCGATGGCGGCGACGGCACCAACCTGCTGTTCTGCCAAGCCGGAGCGGACTGGGCGGTCGGCGGCAGCGGCGCCGATTCGCTGTATGGATGGACCGGCAACGACACGCTGATCGGCGGCGCCGGCGACGACGCGCTGTTCGGCGAACAGGACGCCGACCAGCTTTACGGCCAGGAGGGCAACGATGTTCTCTGGGGCGGCGCCGGCAACGACGAGCTGCATGGATGGGTCGGAGACGACACCCTCTACGGTGCCGGGGGCAACGATCTCCTCCTCGGCCAAGGGGGTGCCGACACGTACCTGTTCATCCCGGGTTCCGGAAACGACACCATCGTCGACTTCAACGCCGCCGAAGGCGACCGCATCCAGGTTGCGCCGAACACCGTCTGGTCGGTGCGGACTTATGCGGGCACGGGCGCGCAGATCACGTTCGGCAGCGGCGACACCGTCGTGCTGCAGAACATGGCGGCGTCGGCCGTGACGGCGGACGTCTTCCGGTTCGTATGAGCCGCACGCCTGAGCGGAGCGTGGAGACATGGAAAACAAAAAGGCCCAGCTGAAAAGCTGGGCCTTTTAATCTCGTGACCGATCCAAGAAAGGATGGCGTCCCCACGGGGATTCGAACCCCGGTTGCCGCCGTGAGAGGGCGGTGTCCTAGGCCTCTAGACGATGGGGACGTCGTTCGGCGTGGGCGGTTATGTACCGATACGCCGAACCGAGTTCAAGCTCTTTTTTACGCCGATGCCGCAGTTTTTACGAATTCGTCCACCGCCCACGCCGGCGTGTCGAACGCCGTCACCACACGCAGCAGCGAGCCCTCCCAGCGGTGGAAGCGGAAGCCGGCCGTCTCCAGCGCCCCGATGGCGCCTTCCGGCAGGCGGACGAACACCTCGTTGGCCTCGACCGCGAAGGCGAGTTCGGCCCCCGGCACCGCCGCCAGCCCGGCCGCCAGACGGTCGGCCATGGCGTTGGCGTGCCGCGCCAGCCGCAGCCACAGCCCGCCGGCCAGCCACGCCTCCATCTGCGCCGAGACGAAGCGCATCTTCGACAGCAGGTGGCCGCCGCGCTTGCGCAGGAAGCCCAGGTCATCGGCCAGCGCCGGGTTGAACACCACCACCGCCTCGGCGGCGAAGCAGCCGCCCTTGGTGCCGCCCAGCGACAGAACGTCCACCCCGGCCTTCCAGGTCAGCTCGGCCGGCGTGCAGCCCAGCCGCGCCACCGCGTTGGCGAACCGCGCGCCGTCCATGTGCACGGTCAGTCCGGCGCGGTGCGCCACGTCGGCGAGGCCCGCGATTTCGTCCGGGCGGTAGACGGTGCCGGCCTCGGTGGCCTGCGACAGGCTGAGCGCCGCCGGCTGCACCCGGTGCACCACGCCGATCCCCGACCCGGCCAGCGCCGAGTCGAGCGCCGCCGCCGTCAGCTTGCCCGAATCACCCTTCAGCCCGACCAGCTTGGCGCCGCCGGTGTACAGCTCCGGTGCGCCGCACTCGTCGACGTGGATGTGCGCCTCCTCGTGGCAGTACACCGCCCCGAAGGGTGGAGTCGCCGCGGCGAGCGCCAGGGAGTTGGCGGCGGTGCCGGTGGCCACCGGGAACACCGCGACCTCGGTCTCGAACAGCGCCGCGACCTGCGCCTTCAGCCGCTCGGTCCAGTCGTCGGCGCCGTAGGAGGCGGCGGTGCCGCGCGCGGCCAGCGCCAGCGCGTCCATCACCTCCGGCGCGCAGCCGGCCACGTTGTCGCTGCGGAAATCGTATCCGGTCATTGGAAAGCCTTCCCGGTGGTCACCGCCGGGCTGACGCCGCCGGTGCGCGGATCGAGGATATAGAGCGTGTCGGCCCCGTCGGGCACCGTCACCTTGAACACCACGCGGGCGCCCGCCGGCACCAGGTCGCCGATGCGCGCCCCGGCGGGCAGGCCCAGCGCCGCGACTCCGCCGGCCACCGGCGGGATCGGCCGCTCCTCGGGCGCCTCACGCGCCGGTTCCGACGCGTGGCGGGAGAAGCGTTTGATGACCTCGACGCCCAGATAGGCGTAGCCGGCCAGGATGAACACGCCCATGATGATCAGGGCCGCCTTGAGAACGCGCACGGTTCCGGTCCACTCTCAGACAATCATGCAGAACGACGAACGACCCGACACCGGCGGACGGCTGCACACCGTCGCCGTTCCCGACACCGCCGCGGGCGAGCGCCTGGACAAGGTTCTGGCCGCAAACATCGACGGCCTGTCGCGCTCGCGCGCGCAGGCGCTGCTGGAGCAGGGCCATGTCCGTCTCGACGGCCGGACCATAGCGGACCCCTCGCAGAGGGTCAAACCCGGCCAAACCGTCGAGGTTTTCCTGCCCGAGGCCGAGCCCGCGATTCCCGAGGCGCAGGACATCCCGCTCCAGGTGGTCTACGAGGACGAGGACGTGCTGGTGCTCGACAAACCCGCGGGGCTGGTGGTCCACCCGGCCGCCGGCAATCCGGACAACACGCTGGTCAACGCGCTGCTGGCGCATTGCGGCGACAGCCTGTCGGGCATCGGCGGGGTCAAGCGACCGGGAATCGTGCACCGACTCGACAAGGACACCAGCGGCCTGATGGTCGTCGCCAAGAACGACCGCGCGCACCACGGGCTGACCGAGCAATTCTCCGGCCGCAGCCTCAGCCGCACCTACCAGGCGCTGGTCTGGGGCGTGCCGTCGCCGTCGCGGGGCCGGATCGAGGGCAACATCGGCCGCGACCCGCACGACCGCAAGAAGATGGCGGTGGTCGCCGGTGGCAAGCCCGCCGCCACCCGCTACACGGTGCTCAAGGCCTTCCACGGCGGCGCGGCGCTGGTGGAGTGCACGCTGGAGACCGGCCGCACCCACCAGATCCGCGTGCACATGACGCACATCGGCCATCCGCTGGTGGGCGACCCGCTGTACGGCCGCGGCCGCTCCACCCGGTCCCGCGGGTCGAAGGCGACCCCGTTGCCGGAACCCCTGCGCGGCGCCCTTGTTGGCTTTCCCAGACAGGCCCTGCACGCGGTCGGCCTGACCTTCGCGCACCCGCGCACGGGCGACCGCCTGAGCTTCTCCGCCGACCTGCCGGAGGATCTGCAGGCCCTGATTCGGACTTTGGAATGAATAAAATGTAATTATGCCCCTCGTGCGGGGCGGGGTATCGTTTCCCAAGCATCGTTTGAAGGTGGCGACGCCGTCACGGCGTGGCATACTTGGTCCAAATCGGTCTGGCGCTCGTAAGAAGGCAGTGAAGAGGCCGAAGAGAGGGTTTCGACATGGCGGCAGTTCCCAGCGTCCCGGTGATCAGCGCGGAAAGCAACCTCTCGCGCTATCTGCAGGAAATCCGCAAGTTTCCGATGCTGGCGCCGGAGGAGGAGTACATGCTCGCCAAGAGCTGGCAGGAGCATGAGGACTCGCAGGCCGCGCACAAGCTGGTCACCAGCCATCTGCGTCTGGTGGCGAAGATCGCCATGGGCTACCGCGGCTACGGCCTGCCGCTGTCCGAGCTGATCTCGGAGGGCAACGTCGGCATGATGCAGGCGGTCAAGCGTTTCGACCCCGACCGCGGCTTCCGGCTGGCCACCTACGCGATGTGGTGGATCCGCGCCGCCATCCAGGAATACATCCTGCACTCCTGGTCGCTGGTGAAGATGGGCACCACGGCCGCGCAGAAGAAGCTGTTCTTCAACCTGCGCAAGCTGAAGGGCCAGATGCAGGCCATCGAGGAGGGCGACCTCAGCCCCGAGCAGGTGAAGCAGATCGCCACCAAGCTCGAGGTGCCCGAGCAGGACGTGGTCAACATGAACCGCCGTCTGGCGGCGCCCGACCATTCGCTGAACGCGCCGCTGCGCGCCGAGAGCGAGGGCGAGTGGCAGGACTGGCTGGTCGACGAGACCTCGAACCAGGAGATCACGCTGGCCGAGCAGGAGGAGCTGGGCAAGCGCCGCAAGCTGCTGGCGGCGGCGATGACCGGCCTCAACGACCGCGAGCGCGACATCCTGATCGAGCGCCGGCTGCGCGACAACCCGACCACGCTGGAGGATCTGTCGCAGAAGTACGGCATCAGCCGCGAACGCGTCCGCCAGATCGAGGTGCGCGCCTTCGAGAAGCTGCAGAAGGCCATCAAGAACGCCGCGCTGGAGCAGAAGCTGGCGGGCTGACGCCCGCCGCCGCGGCGAAGCCGCTTGTCAGACGCGGCCGGATCCTCTAGGATTTAATTCGCAAAAGCCCGTCGTGCGTCCGCAGCGTCCCGGGTGGTGAACTGAACAGCCCCCGCACACTGTTCCACGGTGTTCCAAACTGTTCCATTCGGCCGAGCGTCCTACTGAGCGGCGGCCGAGCCGATGTCCGGGCCGCCGGACTCGTCGAACATGTCGCCGGCGACGTCCGGCCCCCACTCCTGCACCAGGGCGACCTTGCGCTGCTTCAGCGCGTCGATGCGCCGTTCGGAACGCATGACCTCGGCGTTGGCCACCGCCGGCGGGATGCCGTAGTAGAAGGCCCAGCCCACCGCGGCGGCGCCGTACATCACCAGCCACGCCAACGGATCGCCGAACACCTTGAACGCCGCGTTGACACCGGCGCCGTGCTTCCACAGCTCGATGGCATAGGGCAGGCAGCCGCAGAAGTTCAGGCCGCCGACGGTGATCGGCGCCGGCTTCTCCGGGTCGCGGTCGATCACGTAGGCGACCATGGTCGGGATCATGCCCAGCCCGAACAGGATCGACGTCGGCAGCACCACCAGCCCGGCGGGCAGCAGCAGCAGCAGGAACGTCCACAGGCTCTTCTTCTTGCGCTTCCCGCCGCCGCGCGGGGGCGATTTTTTCGCCATGGCTGCGCGTCCCCTTCCTACAAGGCGAAGAACAGGATGATGCCGGCGACCAGCAGGGTCGAGACGACGCTGGACGCGATGGCCGCCACCTGCCGGCCGGTGGAATCGATGATGCCTTCGCGGTCGCCGACGGTCTGGCGCAGCCGTTCGATCTCGGCGTTGGCCTCGCGGTAGGCGATCTGCGCCGCCTCGAACTCGGCCTTGTCCTTGCGCAGCGAGTCGGGGTCGTCGACGATCTTCAGAAGTTCCGCCAGCCGCCCGTTGTGGGCCGCCGCGTCGGCCTGGCGGCGCACCTCCTCCTGGTGCGGGCGGTTGTGGAAGCGGCGGATCGCCGGGTCCAGCAACGACACGACCCAGCCGCACAGGTGCGGCAGCGGCTCGGTGTTGGTGCGCACCTGCACGTCGGCGAGGATGGTCAGCATGGCGATGATCCGCCGCATCGGCTCGACGGAGGCCGCCAGCTGGCCGTACAGGATCTCCTCGGCGCGCTTGTGGCGGGCGGCGAAGAAGGCGGCGATGTGGCGGTCGACGGGATCCTTGTTGCGCTCACCGCCGGACGCGGTCCAGTCCAGCGCCCGCAGCACGTCGGCCGGCGTCACCGGGTACTGCGCCGCCACCAGCGGGCTGATGCAGGGCATCGCCGGGTTGGCCTCGTACAGCACGCGCTCCAGCCCCAGGCCCGGCGCCGTGCGGTCGAGGAAGGTGCGCAGCTGGTCGAAGGCGTGCACCAACGGCACGAACTCCGGCTTGAAGTCGCTCTGGACATTGACCCAGAACATCGGCAGCTGGTTGCTGATGACCTCGGCCACCGACTGCGGTGACTCCCCGCGCAGGAACGCCTCGGCCAGCGCCGGCCCGACGCCGTCGGGCAGCACCGCCTTGGTGCGGTAGCGGATCGGCGCCGCCGGGTCGAGCGCCATGCACACGCGCGCCACCAGCCGGTCGGTGGCGGTGCCGCCCTTGCCCGAGGAGGCCGTCTGGATGGCGTTGGCGACGGCGTCGGCGCGGATCTCGTCGGACATGCTGCGGCGCAGCCACTTGTCCAGCTCGCCGCTTTCAATGACCGGCGTCGCCGCCGCCGGGCTGCGGCCGAAGGCGCGCGACAACGTGCGGCAGTACCAGTAATCCTGCCCCTGGAACTCCATGGGGCGCGCGGCGCGCTTGGGGATCTGCGGCTGCTTGGGGCTGAGGCGGCGGCCGGACAGCCAGAGGTCGAGGTCGTTCAGCGTCCAGCGCTGCTTGGGGTCGTCCACCAGCAGGCCGCGGATCACCTCGCCGATGGCGAGCGGCAGGCGCATCTGCCCGACCAGCGCCGGGTAGGACCCGCGCTCGATCTTGGTCTGGATCAGCACCTCGTCGTCGACGCCGGCCACCGGGTTGCGCCCCAGCAGCAGGATCAGCAGCGTGACGCCCAGCGAGTAGAGGTCGTCGGCGATGGTGCCGTTGCCGCGGCCGGACGGCATGGCCATGCCGCGCTCGATGGTCTCCAGCAGCACCGGCTGGCCGAATCCGGGCGGTGCCGTCACCGCCTCGCCCAGCATCAGCGTGCCGGACGCCACGTCGCGGTAGAAGAGGTTGTTCGGCCGGATGGCGCCGTGCACCACGCCGCGGCTCGACAGCTCCCGCAGCGCGCTGACCACCAGCTGCACCACCTGCCGGGTCAGCTGCTCCTCGGGCATGGGCTCGATCGGCTCGGCCAGCGAGTTCATCAGGCGGCGGCCGGCCGGCTTCTCGAAGACCATGCAGTAGCGCCGGGTCTTGTCGGCCGGCCAATCGACGACGCCCCAGTCGAACAGCTTCATGATCGCCGGGTTGTCGACGTTGGCGAAGGTCGACACGACGTCGGCCCGCGGCGGCACGGCGCCGTAGCAGATCACGGCGAACGGCTCGGTCCCCTTGCCGCGCAGCGAGCGCGCGGCGAAGGCGTTGGCGTTGACCGAATTGAGGCCGGGAAGCGCCGAGCTGGGCACCACCTCGTACCGCTCGGCCAGCTTGACGGTATCACCCGACATGGCGGCACGCGCGCGGAGGACGCGCCAAGCGTCGGAGGGGTTGGCGGGGGATGATCCTCACTCTCGGCACACGGAGCAGCCTAACTTGCGTCGTTCAGCGAAAATAACCGCTTAACGTTGCGCGGTCGAGCACGCTTCGCACAGCAACGCTCACGCTCGCGGTGCCGGTCACCGCGACACGCCGCTACTCGACGCAGGGAGGAAAATGTCATAAAGATGTACGCGCCGCACGAGAATCCTCCCGTGCGGCAAACTGGAGGGTAAGACCATGCGGAAACGCTGGCGTCTTAGCCTGAAGGTCCAGGTGACGGCGAAGGGAGTCACGATCCGCTTCGCCGTCGAGTACCTAGACTAGCGGCGGGGAGGTCCGGGAAACCGGCCCTCCCTCCCCTCCAAGATAGTGCAAGCGGGGCCGCCGTGCAACCGGCCGCCACCCCGCCTCAGTCGGCGAACGGGTCGTGCATCAGAATGGTGTCGTCGCGCTCGGGGCTGGTGGACAGCAGCGCCACCGGGCACTGGATCAGCTCCTCGATGTGGCGGACGTACTTGACCGCCTGCGCGGGCAGTTCGGCCCAGGAGCGGGCACCCTGGGTGCTCTCCTTCCAGCCCTCGAACGTCTCGTAGATCGGCTCGACGCGGGCCTGGGCGCTCTGGCCGGCCGGGAAGTAGTCCAGCTCCTGCCCGTCCAGGCGGTAGCCGACGCACACCTTGATCTCGTCGAAGCCGTCCAGCACGTCCAGCTTGGTCAGCGCGATGCCGTCGATGCCGCCGGTCTTGATCGCCTGGCGGACCATGACGGCGTCGAACCAGCCGCAGCGGCGCTTGCGGCCGGTGACGGTGCCGAACTCGCGCCCGCGCTCGCCGATCTTGTCGCCGATCTCGTTGATCTGCTCGGTCGGGAACGGGCCGGAGCCGACGCGCGTCGTGTACGCCTTGCAGATGCCCAGCACATAGCCGACCGCCCGCGGGCCCATGCCGCACCCGACGGCGGCGTTGCCGGCCAGCGTGTTGGAAGAGGTGACGAACGGGTACGTGCCGTGGTCGATGTCGAGCATCGAGCCCTGCGCGCCTTCGAACAGGATGCGCTTGCCGGAGCGGCGCAGCTCGTCCAGCCGCTTCCAGACCACCGCCATGTAGGGGAGGATCTTCGGCGCGACCTCCTTCAGCGGGGCCAGCAGCTCTTCCGGCTTGATCTCCGCCGCGCCCAGGCCGCGCAGCGAGGCGTTGTGGTGGAACAGCAGCTGGTCGACCTTCTCGGCCAGCAGCGCCTCGTCGGCGAGGTCGCACAGGCGGATGGCGCGGCGCGCCACCTTGTCCTCGTAGGCCGGACCGATGCCGCGGCCGGTGGTGCCGATCTTGGAGGCTCCGCGGGCTTCCTCGCGGGCGCGGTCGATGGCGCCGTGAATGGGCAGGATCAGCGGAACGTTCTCAGCCACCAGCAGGTTCGCCGGATTGACGTCGACGCCCTTCTCGCGGATGCCCTCGACCTCCTTGAGGAAGGCCCACGGGTCGAAGACCACGCCGTTGCCGATCACCGACAGCTTGCCCGAGCGCACCACGCCCGAGGGCAGCAGGCTGAGCTTGTAGGTGACGCCGTTGATCACCAGCGTATGGCCGGCGTTGTGGCCCCCCTGGAAACGGACGACGACGTCGGCCCGGCTGGACAGCCAGTCGACGATCTTGCCCTTGCCCTCGTCGCCCCACTGGGCGCCGACCACCGCCACGTTGGCCATGTCGATCTCCGCAATAAAACCGCTGTTTTCCCGAAGGAGGAAAGTTTCGCTACTCCGCCGGCGACACCGCGCCGCCCGTATAAACATGGCTGCAGGCCAGACGTTTGGCCTCGGCCTTCACGTCGGGCGCGGGCTCCAGCCCGGCCACCGTCACCCAGCCCTGGGTGCGCAGACCCGCCGCCTCGTCCACCGGGGTGCCGTGCGGCACGAAGACCCGGCGTGGCGCCTGCGGCGCCGGCACGGCGCGCAGCACGCTGTCCATGTAGAGGGTGAACCCGGTGGCGGGCTCGCCCTCGTCGTCCTTGCCGCTGCCGGCGCGGTAGCGCCCGCCGCCGCCCAGCTCGCCGCGCACGCCGCGCGCGAACAGGGTGAAGCTGAGGCCGGTCTGGTACTCGAAGCCGCGGTGTTCGACGAAGTCGATGGTGACCGTCAGCCCCGGATTGGCGGCGCGGATCAGGCGCACCACCTCGGTCAGGCGGCGGCGGTCCTTCTCCGCCGCCTCGGGCAGCGACAGGCCGGCCAGCGCCGTCATGGCGCGCTCGGCCGGGCCGGAGGCGACGATCAGCTTCTCCAGCAGCACCGCCGCCGGGCCGCCGACCGCCGCCACCGCGGCGGCGTCCTTGCGGTCGAGCGCGGCGCGCAACGTGGACGCCGTCTCGTCGTCGAGGCCCAGCGCGCCGAAGAGCAGCGGCACCATGGTCGGCACGCAGAGGTCAACCGACAGGTGCCTCACCCCCACCGCCTCCAGCGCGCGCGCTGCCAGCAGGATGACCTCGGCGTCGGATTCCGGCTGCAGGACGCCGATGATCTCGACGCCGACCTGGGCGAACTGCCGCTCGGGGCGCAGCTGCGAGCCCTTCACGCGCAGCACCTGCCCGGCGTAGCACAGGCGCAGCGGGCGCGGCGCCTTGGCCAAGCGGGTGGTGGCGATGCGGGCGATCTGCGGCGTCATGTCGGCGCGCACGGCCATCATGCGTTGCGACAGCGGGTCCATCAGACGGAAGGTCTGCTTCGCCATCGCGGCGCCGGAGCCGGACAGCAGGCTCTCCTCGAACTCGACCAGCGGCGGCTTCACGCGTTCGTAGCCGGTGGCTTCGAACGCGGCCATCAGACGCTCGATCGATGCGGCCTCGTGCGCGGCCTCGAGCGGAAGCACATCGTGCAGGCCTGCGGGAAGCAGCGCGGAACTGGACGGGTTGGGCATGGCTCGAGCAGGGTCGTTCTTAGGGCACCGCCCGCAGCACGGGCGCACGGAGCCGGTCAATAGCCGACACGCCGCCGCCGTGCAAACGGAAAAGGCCGGTGGGCATGCAAGGCGGCTCCGCGAAATTCATAGAACCTAAAGTTTGCGATTGAATTTATCCGAAAAAAGTTCGAATCCTGAATTGTCGTGCGGCAAATCGTCCGAGGCCAAAATGGCGGGCATCCGCGGCACCAGCTACGAGGTCCAGCTGTACCAGCAGGACCACTGGGTCATCGACTCCCGGTTCGATGACGAGGCCGAGGCACGCGCCTACGGCAAGCGCATCATCTCCGGCGGCAAGATCGAAGGGTTCCGCGTCGTCCGCGACTGGATGCGGCCGGACGGACGCCATGTCGAGACGCAGATCTGCGAAGAGTTCCGAGCCACCTCGAACACCATCACCATCGCCCCCATCGACGAGGCGCCGACCGCCTGCCAGACGGCGGGGCAGACCTACAGCGTCGAGAGCCGCATGGTGATGAATCGCCTGCTGCGCGGCTACGTCGAGCGCATGGTCGTCACCCCGACCGAGATCATGCACAACTACCAGGAACTCAAGCGCCTCCTGGACAAGGACAACCTCGTGCCGATGGCGGTTGGCCGGGTGGCGGCGCTGCAGGCGGAGGGCAGCGGCAAGGACAGCCGCTCGCGCCGCGACGAACTGTACGGCTTCGTCAACGAGATCACCGAGCGCGCCCGGCGCGCCTCGGCGCGCGAGGACCTGCCGCAGATCGGCCGGACCGGCTTCGGTCCCGCCTTCGAAGCGCTGGCGGCGAAGGAGACGCCGGAGGACCGCGATTTCTTTGCCCGGGTGGCGCTGTCGCGCGACCTCGTGCAGATGCGCAACTGGCTGGCCAAGCTGGACTTCCTGTCCGAGCTGGTGCGCGAGGACGGCGGCCTGAAGGACGAACCGCTGACCCTGGTGGACGGCGTCATGGCCGACGTGCTGGGGGCGCCCTCGGTGGCGCAGGAGTTGCTGGGCACCCAGCGAAATCTGGCCGAGGCGCTGTGCAACCTGATCGACCTGTCTTGCGGCCGGCTCGACGCCACCCACCGCACCGAGGAAGACCGCGCCCTGCACCTGAGCGAGCTGCTGGCCTACAACGCGCTGGACGAGACGCGGCTGGTCATCATCGACCTGGTGCGCCGCCAGCTGAAAAGCGCGCAGCCCTTGCACCGCAACGACGCGTCGGCCGAGCGCGACGCGTTCGACCGGGTACTGACGCGCGCCGTCTCGCCGGACGGCGTGGTCGGCGGCGGCGGCATGGCGGAGGCGCTGGTCCAGCGCTACATGCGTTTCCTGGAGGCGGGCGGCGCCACCGGGCGGCGGCAGGCGATCACCGACGTGTGCAACCGCCTCACCGATCCGAAGGACCGCGTGCGCTTCCTGCTGGCGCTGTCGCAGTCCGAGCTGGGGCAGATGCACGCCGAGGACATCCTCGGCGCGCTGCAGGCGCTCACCGGCGAGCCGTCGGCAGTGTCGCGCTTCGTGGATCGTGCACAGCCGATCAAGAACAACCTGGAGCAACTCACCAAGCTGTTCGTCCACGTCAACGAATCCCAGGCGCCCGACCCGTTGCGCCGTCAAATCGCCGAGAATCTCGATACCCTGCTGTGCGCCTACATCGTCAACAGCCGGGTGGTGGAGCGGTTGGACAACCCCAACGACATCCTGCGCCACCGCGCAAACCGCCTGATCCAGCTGTGCGCGCCGGGCACGCTGCGCAGCCGGAAGGCGTTGGACATGGTGCGCCAGCATGTCGTCAACCACCTGCGCCAGCCCAACTTCGAGCGCCGCTACGTCGAGGACATCGTCGATCCGGCCATGCAGGCCAAGCTGCTGCGCGACTTTTTCAAACTGCTGGGCGACGCCGGCTTCCGGTGAGACTCCCGATCAGAGCTGCAAGGACACGCGAAGTTCTTCCCTGGCATGTCGCTGACGAAATTGCCCGCAAAGCGTGTGCACGATAACTTTTTCGCAGCGCAACACAGTTCGTATCACAAGCCTTCTTTGCCGCAGGTCGGGAAACGGAGGACCGTGTTACAATGAACCCATGCGCAAAGACCAGGCGCATTACTTCAAGACGGGAGTGCGACATGGTCGACACACCCACCATGAGCCTTCGGGTTCCGCACAACGCCGACATGCGCAAGGCCCTGCGGGAAGCGGCCAGGGCGCTGCGGCAAGGACAGATCACCGCCGAGGCATTGCTGACGTGGCTCGCCAGCCGCCCGGCACACGACCAGGGGCTGACCGAACGCGTCACCGCCATCGAAGAGCGGCTCATCACCCTGGAAACCACGGTGGAACGCCTGCTCCCCACGAAGGGGCGCGACTTATTCTGCCGGGTGGCCAAGGCTGAATGATACGGCCGGCGCCTACAGGAGCGTGCGGTAGAACGCCTCGATCTCGGCCAGCCGGCCGGCTTGGTCGTAGCGGCCGAGATCCACCACGGCGCGCGGGCGCCGCTCGGATCCTGCACGGCGCAGGGCGGCGGCCAGCGCGTCCACGTCGTCCAGCGGCACCAGCTCCGCCGGCATGCCGGGCAGGATCGCCTCGGCGCCCGCCGTGCGCGTGGCGACCACGGGCAGTCCGGCGTCCAGCGCCTCCAGGAACACCAGTCCGAACGGCTCCTCCCGCGACGGCGACACGAACAGGTCGAACGCCTGATAAAGATCGAGCGCGTCGCTGCGGAAACCGGTGAACAGCACGCCGGGCGGGGCGGCGCGTTCCAGGGCCGCGCGCTCCGGCCCGTCACCGACCACGACCAGCCGCGCGTCCGGCAGGGCGGCACGGCGGAACGCCTCCAGCAACAGGTCGACGCCCTTCACCGGGATCAGGTGGCCGACGAAGCCGATGAGGAACGCCCCCTCCCCCGCTCCCAGCTCGCCGCGCAGGCGCGCGGCCTGGACAGCGTCCAGCCGGCGGTGCGGCCGGTACCAGAGATCGATGCGCGCAACCTTGCCCTTGTACTTTGGGGAAACCCCGTCGCGCTGCCAGTCGGTGGTGCAGATCAGCCCATCCACGTCGCGGTAGGACTTGTGCCGGTAATCGAGGTGGATCGTCGCAGCAACCGGCACCCGTCCGGCCAGCTTCGGCATCAGCCGACTCGCCCGGCCGCCGTGCGCGTGCACGACGTCCGGCTTGAAGCGGCGCAGCGCCGCCCAGCCCTGCAGCCACCAGACCGGCCGCCGCAGGCCGACCACCCGCACGCCGGGATCCAGCCAGTCGCGGATCGACAATCCCAGCTCGTCGATGCTGTCGGCGCGCAGCATCAACAGCACGTCGTGCGTCTTCGCCTGTGTGTTGACCAGCTCCGCCACATGCCGCTCGGCGCCGCGGAAGCCTTTGGACAGGATGGCCTGGACGATGCGCACGCGTCAGCCCTGATGGGACGTGGAAAGGGCTGGACGATAGGTGGCCGGCCGAGCAGCGTCAACGGAACCGGCGGTCAACGCGCCGCATGCACGCAAGATTGCAGACCGGGAAGGATGTCCACACCCAGGAAGGAGGATGGTGCATGATCCCACCACACGTCTTCCTTCATCTAAGGATTGAACTGTTCGGTCTGGTGATCGAACTGACGATCCGCAGGTGAAGGGCACCGGGGTGGCGCAGACACACCGCCCCGGCGTCCTTACAATATACGCGCGTCGGTTGCTTTTCAGCTAGACGGCCTCAAACCGCGACCGTGGCCGAGGGGCGCGCCGCGATGATCTGGTCGATGGCGCAGGTCAGCACCGGCTCGCCACGCTGGTTGCTGGTTGTGTAGGCGCAACGCACGATGCCTCGGTCGCCGCGGCGCGAGGGGCGCTTGTCCACCACATCGACGCGCACGCGCAGCGTGTCGCCCGGGCGAACCGGGCGCAGCCAGCGCACCTCGTCCATGGCGCCGCTGCCCAGGCTGGTGCCGTCCAGCACCCCCGTCGCCAGCAGCAGGCGGAAGGTGAGGCCGAGCGTCTGGAAGCCGCTGGCGATCAGCCCGCCGAACGGCCCTTCCGAGGCGGCGACGCCGTCGATGTGGAAGGCCTGCGGGTCGAACATCAGTGCGAAGTCGATGATCTGCGACTCGGTCACGGTGACGCCGCGCGTCTCGATGACGTCGCCGACGCTGAACTCCTCGAACCAGCGGCCCGCCATGCGTTCCCCCTCAGTAGGTCTTCTCGTAGTACAGCACGCCGTCCAGCGGGTTGTGGTAGTAGGCGGGGATCTCGCGGAATCCCAGGCGCTCGTAAAGCGCCCGCGCCGCCGTCAGCTTGCCGAGCGTGTCGAGCCGCATGGAGTGGTAGCCGGCCTCGCGGCCGATCGCCACGATGCGCTCCGCCAGCAGGCGTCCGGCGCCGGTGCCGCGGAACGGCGGCCGGACGTACATGCGCTTCATCTCGCACACGCCGTCGCCGAGCGGGCGCAGGCCGACCACCCCCGCCACCTCCCCGCCGACGCGGGCGAGCAGCAGCGCGCCGTCCGGCGGCGCGTATTTGCCGGGCAGTTCCGCCAACTCCTCCTCGAAGCCCTGGAAGCACAACGAGACGTTCAGTTCGCGCGCGTATTCGCGGAACAGAGCGCGGACGTGCCCGATGTCCTCGGGCCCGCCCGCGGGGGTGATGGTGACGGTCGAGGCGTCAGCCCCGGACCCAGCCTCAGACATGAATGGCGCCTTCCAGGTAAAGAACGGCCGTGCCGCCGATCTTCACCCGGTCGCCCGCCAACTCGCAAGCGAGATTGCCACCGCGCGCCGACACCTGCCGCGCCGACAGCGTGGTCTTGCCCAGACGCTGCGCCCAATACGGAATCAGCGTGCAGTGGGCAGAGCCGGTCACGGGATCCTCCGGGATGCCTTGGGCCGGCGCGAAGAAGCGCGAGACGAAGTCCACGCCGCCCTCGCCCGGCGCCGTCACGCTGACGGCGTAGCGGTCAAGCCCTGCCAGACGCGCCATGTCCGGCTTCAGCTCCCGCACCGTCGTCGCGTCGTCGTAGACGACGAGGTAGTCGCGCCCACCCAGCACCGCGGTGGGCTTCGGCCCGCCCAACGCCGGCAGCAGGTCCGGGTGCGGGTCCACGGCGGCCGGCGGCCGGGCGGGGAAGTCGAGGACGAATCGCTCCCCCTGCCGCGCCACGGTCAGCGCGCCAGCCTGCCGGGTGTTAAACGCGAAGTGCTCGCGCCCCGGCTCCAGAATCGTCGCAATGACGAACGCCGTCGCCAGCGTGGCGTGACCGCACAGGTCCACCTCGACAGCCGGGGTGAACCAGCGCAACTCGCAGCCGTCCCCCTCGCGGACGAAGAAGGCCGTCTCGGCCAGATTGTTCTCCGCCGCGATGGCGAGCAGCGTGGCGTCGGGCAGCCACGCCTCCAGCGGAACGACGGCCGCCGGGTTACCGGCGAAGACGGCGTCCGCGAAGGCATCCACCTGATAGATCGGCAGGCGCATGGCCGCTCACTCCTTCCAGAAGGGCTTGATGGCTTCGGACTCGGCATCGGCCCGGCTGACGCCGATGTCCTTCAGCAGATGGTCGTCCAGCCGCATCAGCGCCTGGCGTTGCCGCCAGCGGTCGTACCAGGGCTGGGTCGCCTCGCCGATCTTAAGGACGCTGCCGGCAACGACGGACACGGCGGCACGCAGGGAGGCCAGGAAGGTCGACGGGGACGCGCCGGACCGGCGGGCCGCTTCTTGGGTGTGCATGACAAACCTCCATCATCGGTACGGCAATCCGTCTCGGATCGTCGAGACAATCGCGATTATGATGGTGCAATTCACGGGGTCAATGGCGACATTGTCACCGTTACATTTCCGATTTCGGATGTAACGGCCTCGCCACACCCGTTAGATCATCCCACTTTCTGCGAATTCCCGGCTCCTTCAGCCGAAAGGCGAGTATGGGGACATTGTCATCACGCTTGCCCTGGTCATACCAGATTGTCTATATTGTCCCCATGACAAGCTGGACTCCTGACCTCTCCGGCCGTGCCGGTCCCCGCTACCGCGCCATTGCCGACGCGCTGGCGGAGGATGTCGCCAGCGGGCGTCTCCCTCCCGGCACCCGCCTGCCCACGCACCGCGACCTTGCCTACCGGCTGGGCGTCACCGTCGGCACCATCACCCGCTCCTATGCCGAGGCCGAGCGGCGCGGCCTGATCGGCGGCGAGGTCGGGCGCGGCACCTTCGTGCAGGGCCAGCAGCCGCCGCTCAGCCACGACTCGCTGGCGTGGCACCGGCCGCCGGAAACCTCGGCGATCAACATGACGGTGGTCACCCCGATCCAGAGCGGCGCCGAGCAGGCCATCGCCCAGACGCTGATGGCCATCGCCGCCTCCGGCTCCGCCGAGCAACTGGTCAACTACGCGCCGCATGCCGGCCTGCCGGCGCACCGCGCGGCGGCGGCGCAGTGGCTGACGCGGCAGCATCGGGTGACGGCGGGCCCTGAATCGGTGCTGGTGACCAGCGGGGCGCAGAACGCCATGGCGGTTGCCGTGGCCTCGATCGCGCAGGCCGGCGACGTGGTGCTGACCGAGC
This sequence comes from Azospirillum sp., assembly GCF_050789165.1. Taxonomy (NCBI): domain Bacteria; kingdom Pseudomonadati; phylum Pseudomonadota; class Alphaproteobacteria; order Rhodospirillales; family Azospirillaceae; genus Azospirillum; species Azospirillum sp. The sequence continues at coordinate 20,186 of NZ_JBOZRT010000006.1, read as the reverse complement.
GGCTGACCAACTACGGCATGCGCGGCTTGGCGGCGACGCTGCAACTGCACCTGGAAGGCGTGGCGCTGGACGAGCACGGGATGATCCCCGACGCGCTGGACTCCGCCTGCCGCCGCCTCGCGCCGAAGGCGCTGTACCTCGTGCCGACGCTGCAGAACCCGACCGCGTCAGTGATGCCCGAGGCGCGGCGCGCGGAGATCGTCGCGATCTGCCGGCGCTACGGCGTGCTCATCCTCGAGGATGACGTCTTCGGCTTCCTGGTCAGGGACGCCACGCCGATCCAGGCCATGGCGCCGGACATCACGCTGTACCTCGGCAGCCTTTCCAAGAGCGTCGCCGCCGGCTTGCGCGTCGGCTACGTGCTGGCGCCGCCGGCGCTGGTGCGGCCCATCGAGGCGACGATCCGGGCGCTGCAATACTCCTCGCCGCCGCTGCCGGCGGAAGTGGCGACGCGCTGGATCCTCGACGGCTACGCCGACCGCATGGCCGAGTTGCAGCGCACCGAGGCCGCCGCCCGTCAGGCCATCGCCCGCGCCGTGCTGCCGCCCTCGGCGGTGTGCGGCCATCCCGCAGGCCTGCACCTGTGGCTGACCCTGCCCGAGCCCTGGCGCCGCGACGACTTCGTCGCCGAGGCGCGCCGGCGCGGCGTGGTGGTCACCAGCGCCGACACCTTCGCGGTAGGGCGCAGCAACGTGCCGCACGCGGTGCGCCTCGGTCTATGCATGCCACGCACCCGTGAGGAGACAGCGCAGGGCGTGCGCATCCTCGCTGACGCCCTGGCCAACCCCGCCGAGGCCGCGCTGTCGATCGTGTAGAGGCGGCGAGGCGGAACCTCCCGCTCAGCGACCGTGGCCTCCGCCACCGCTACCACCTCCTCCGCCATGGCCGCCCCCGCCGCCATGACCACCACCGTGCCCCGCTCCGCCGCCGCGGCCGCCACCATGGCCGCCGCCCGAGCCGCCACCGGATCCTGAGCCGCCGCTTCCGCCCGCCCCACCGCCAGATCCCGAACCGCCGCCCCCGGAAGCCCCTCCCCCTCCGGAACCGGAGTTGCCTCCGCCCTTCCCGGGTCCGGAACCGCCAGCGGCTCCGCTGCCGGATGCGGCCGATGCGCCTGCCGCGGCGCCGCTCCCGGAACTGGCCGAAGCGCCGCTCCCCTCCCCGGACGTTCCGGAGTCACCGGCCGCCGACGCGAAACCACGGGCCGCCCCGGCACCGCCGGACATCACCGTTCGCTTCCGCTCCGGCAAGGGCGGCGGCAAGGGTGGCTTCACGACGGTGTTGAGCGCCAGCGCGTCCTGACACAAGCCATCGGCGCGCGCCCGGTACAGCGCCGCCTTGTCGAGCGTCCAGCAATCGAGCACGACCGTCGGGCCGGTCTGCAGGCAGCCGGCGAGTCCCACCGCCAGCGTCAGACAAGCCCCCGTCGTCCACCGCCGCCGGACCATGGCGCCCCTCCCCCATCGGATCACCGCTCGTTGGAGCAACGCCGGCGGTCGAGCCGCCGTTCCGCCCTGTCGCCGAAAGGGACGCGGATCGATCCGTTCAGGGGAACGGGCGCACCGTGTGCAGGTGGTTGAGCGGGCCGTGGCCGTGCCCCAGGCCCGGGGCGGTCAGGATCGCCTCCATGACGTAGGCGCGCGCCCGCGCCACCGCATCGCGCATGCCCATCCCCTGGGCAATGCCGGTGGCGATGGCCGAGGCCAGCGTGCAGCCGGTGCCGTGGGTATGCGGGGTGTGCACGCGCGGGTTCTCGAAGATTTCGGCGCCGTCCTCGGTGACCAGCAGGTCCTGCACGAGGTCGCCCTCCATGTGGCCGCCCTTGAGCAGCACCGCCTTCGGGCCGAAGGTGCGGATCAGATCGGCGGCGCGGCGCATGTCGTCGAGGTCGCGGATCTCGACGTCGGTCAGCGCCTCGGCCTCGGGGATGTTCGGCGTGACGATGGCGGCGAGCGGCAGCAGACGCTTCTTCAGCGTGAGCTCCGCCTCCTCGGCCAGCAGGGAATGGCCACCCTTGGCGACCATCACCGGATCGACGACCAGCGGGATGTTCACCGCGCGCTCGATGTACTCGCCGGCCACCGCCTCGATCACCTCGGAGGTCGCCAGCATGCCGACCTTGACGGCGTCGGCGCCGAGATCCTCCAGCACCACGCGCATCTGCTGCACGACGAAGGCCGGATCGATGGGGTACACGCCGTGCACGCCCAGCGTGTTCTGCGCCGTCAGCGCGGTGATCGCGGTCATGGCGTAGCCGTTCAGCGCGCTGACCGCCTTGATGTCCGCCTGGATGCCGGCGCCGCCACCCGAGTCCGACCCGGCGACAATGAGAACGCGCCCCTTCATCACCGGGCCGCCTCGGCCTGGAGCGCCGCGGCGCGCTGCACGGCGGCGACGATGTCACCCACCACCGCATCGACCAGCGCGGCGTCGTCGCCCTCGGCCATCACGCGGATCAGCGGCTCGGTGCCGGACTTGCGGATCAGCAGGCGGCCGCAGCCGTTCAGGCGGCCTTCGCCCTCGCGGATCGCCTCCTTCACCTCGACCGCCTCCAGCGGCGCGGAGCCGGCGGTGAAGCGGACGTTGGTCAGCTTCTGCGGCACCGGGTCGAACAGGCGGCAGACCTCGCTGACCGCCTTCTCCGAGCCCTGGATGCAGGCCAGCACCTGCAGCGCGGCGATCAGCCCGTCGCCGGTGGTGGAGTAGTCGGACAGCACGATGTGCCCGGACTGCTCGCCGCCGACGTTGAAGCCGTAGCTGCGCATGTGCTCGACCACGTAGCGGTCGCCGACGGGGGTGCGCACCAGCTCCAGCCCGAAGCCCTGCAGCGCGCGCTCCAGTCCCAGGTTCGACATGACGGTGGCGACGATGCCGCCGCCCTTCAGCCGCTGCTCCGCCGCCCAGGAGCGGGCGACGAGGCCCATCACCTGGTCGCCGTCCACGACGCGGCCGCGCTCGTCCACCATGATCAGGCGGTCGGCGTCGCCGTCCAGCGCGATGCCCAGGTTCGCCCCCTCGGCCACCACGGTGTCCTGGAGGAGCTGGGTGGAGGTCGCGCCGCAGCCGCGGTTGATGTTCAGGCCGTCCGGCTGCACGCCGATCGGCACCACGTCGGCGCCCAGTTCGTACAGCACCTTGGGCGCCACGCGGTAGGCGGCGCCGTGCGCGCAATCGACGACGATCTTCAGCCCGTCGAGACGCAGGCCGCGCGGGAAGGTGTTCTTGACGTACTCGATGTAGCGGCCGGTCGCGTCCTCCATGCGGCTGGCGCGGCCGAGATCGGCGGAGCCGGCGAGGTCCGGCGCGAAGGGCTGGTCCATGCGCGCCTCGATGGCGGCCTCGACCTCGTCCGACAGCTTGTAGCCGTCCGGACCGAACAGCTTGATGCCGTTGTCCTGATACGGGTTGTGCGAGGCGGAGATCATCACGCCCATGTCGCAGCGCAGCGAGCGCGTCAGCATCGCCACCGCCGGGGTCGGCAGTGGGCCGACCAGCACCACCTCCATGCCCATGGAGATGAAGCCGGCGGTCAACGCCGGTTCCAGCAGGTAGCCCGAGAGCCGCGTGTCCTTGCCGATCACCACCCGGTGGCGGTGGGCGCCGCGGCGGAATTGCAGGGCCGTCGCCATCGCCACGCGCAGGGCCGTCTCGGCGGTCATCGGCTCGGTGTTGGCGGTGCCGCGGATGCCGTCGGTGCCGAACAGTCGTCGCGTCATGTGGAAACCCTCGGGTCGGAACGGGTGCTGATGCCCTCTTCTTCACCGCATCGGCGGCCCGGGTCAAGCGCCCTTCCGCGCTGGTGCGAAAGGGTTACGCATACGGCTCCCCGGCGCGAAAGGCGATGCCGGGGCGAGACGCCCCGCCTCCGGCGTTGTTCACGCCGTGAGCGACACCATAAGCCGCCCGGGACCGTATGCCATGCAGCCGCAACCCGCACCCCCAGAGATGGCCCCCGACGACCGCCCCCTGCACGCCGACCCGGTGACCGGCATCCTCGACGGTGCCCCGGGCGGCCACGGGCGCGGTGCCGGAAAGCTGCCGGCGCTGATGCTGGCGGCGCTCGGCATCGTCTACGGCGACATCGGCACCAGCCCGATCTACGCGCTGAAGGAGTGCTTCGGCCACACCGTGGGCGTGCCCCTGACGCCCGCCAACGTGCTGGGCTTCCTGTCGCTGATCGCCTGGGCGCTGATCCTGGTGGTCACGGTGAAGTACGTGGTCTTCGTCATGCGCGCCGACAACCGCGGCGAGGGGGGAATCCTGGCACTGACCGCGCTGGCTCTACGCGGCACCGAGGGGACCGGGCCGTCGCGCCGGCTGCTGATGGGGCTGGGCGTGTTCGGCGCCGCGCTGTTCTTCGGCGACGGCATGATCACCCCTGCAATCTCCGTTCTGTCCGCCGTCGAAGGGCTGGAGGTGATGGCGCCGAACATGGAGCGCTTCGTCGAACCGGCGGCCATCGTGATCCTGGTCGGGCTGTTCATGATGCAGCGCGGCGGCACCGCCACCGTCGGGCGGCTGTTCGGGCCGGTGATGGTGGTGTGGTTCCTGACGCTGGGCCTGATGGGCGCCTGGCAGGTGGTGCAGGAGCCGTCGGTGCTGCGCGCGCTGTCGCCGACCTACGCGCTGGCCTTCCTGGCGGAGAACCGCTGGCTGGCCTTCCTCGGCCTCGGCACCGTGGTGCTGGCGATCACCGGGGCGGAGGCGCTGTACGCCGACATGGGGCACCTGGGCCGGCCGGCGATCCGCTATGCCTGGATCGGGTTCGTGCTGCCGGCGCTGCTGCTGAACTATTTCGGGCAGGGGGCGCTGCTGATCCGCGACCCGGCGGCGCTGGAGCACCCGTTCTTCCGGCTGGTGCCGGAGTGGGGGCTGCTGCCGCTGCTGATCCTGACCACGGCGGCGACCATCATCGCCAGCCAGGCGATGATCTCCGGCGCCTTCTCCATGGCGCGGGAGGCGATCCAGATCGGCCTGATGCCGCGGCAGGCGATCCGCCACACCTCGGAAAGCGAGATCGGGCAGATCTACGTCCCCCGGGTCAACTGGTTCCTGCTGATGGCGGTGATCCTGCTGGTGCTGGGCTTCCAGTCGTCGAGCAACCTCGCCGCGGCCTACGGCATCGCGGTGATGGGGACCATGACGTGCACCAGCGTGCTGTTCGGCGTGGCGGCGCGGCGGCAGTGGAACTGGCCGCTGCCGGCGGCGGCGGCGGCGACGGTGCTGATGCTGTGCGTCGACCTGCCCTTCCTGGGGGCCAACCTGCTGAAGGTGCCGGAGGGCGGCTGGTTCCCGCTGCTGGCCGGCAGCGTGATGTTCTACCTGATGTGGGTGTGGCGGCAGGGCCGGACAGTGGTGATGAAGCGGCTGGAGGACGCCGGCATGGACGTCGACGACTTCCTCGCCTCGATCAGCCGGCGCGGGCCGCAGCGGGTGCCGGGGACGGCGGTGTTCCTCACCTCCAACATCGGGCGGGTGCCGCACGCGCTGCTGCACAACCTGAAGCACAACATGGTCCTGCACGAGCGGGTCGTCCTGCTGACCGTGCTGACCCGCGACGTGCCCTGGGTGCGGCCGGAGCGGCGGGCCGAGGTGACGCCGCTGGGCCACGGCTTCCACCGGGTGGTGCTGCGCTACGGCTTCAAGGAGAGCCCGCGGGTGCCGGAGGGGCTGGAGCAGTGCCGGCGCTTCGGCCTCAACGTCGATCCGATGCGGACCTCGTACTTCCTGGGGCGGGAGACGCTGGTGCCCTCGGTGCACCCGGACATGTCGCCGGTGAACGAGCGGGTCTTCATCCTGCTGTCGGCCAACGCGCTGTCGGCCTCCGACTTCTTCTGCATCCCGCCCAACCGGGTGGTCGAGTTGGGGACGCAGCTGGAAATCTAGACGGCCATCTAGACGGCCAGTTGGAGGTAGGCGGCCTCGCGGGGCTTCTCCGCGCCGGTCTCCTGCAGCCATTCGCCGAACTTGCGGTCGGCCGACTGGATGTGCAGCACCAGCCAGTTCAGCATGAAGCGGCCCAGGACCTCGCGGATCTCCTCCTCGCTGGCGGTGCCGGAGGCGAGGCGGTGGACCTCCTGCTCGGCCATGTCGTGCATCATGTGGTGCTGGTCGAGGAAGGGATAGCCGGCGTCGCGCATCAGCCCCTCCTCGTTGGTGAAGTGCTGCTCGGTGTAGAGCACCACCTCGGCCAGCATGGCGTACAGCTCCGCCTCGGGCAGGCTGCGCGTCTCGGCGTGGTTGAAGCGGTCGAGCAGGCGGATGAAGTGCTGGTGCTCCTCGTCGATCTGGTCCACGCCGACCGACAGCACCTCGGTCCACTGGGTTCTCTGGTCGTCCATGGAGCCCTCCCGCCCGCGGCTCGACCCACAGGCATCCCAAACTTTCGAACTAATACTTTCGAAAGGTATGACTGGTACTACCAGGAGGCAAGCAAAAACCCGACGGCGCCGGTCACCGCGGGCGGTGGTCAGCCAACCGCTGGATGCAACCCTTCCCACACGGCGCGGGCCTGGAAGGTCTCGGCCACGTCGTGGACACGCAGGATCTGCGCGCCCTGGCTCAGCGCGTCCAGGCCGGCGGCCAGCGAGCCGGCGACGCGCTGCTTCGGCGGCTCGCGGCGCGACAGGTGGCCGATGAAGCCCTTGCGCGACACCCCGATCAGCACCGGCCCGCCCAACGCGTGGTACAGCGCTGTGTGGCGCAGGACGTCCAGGTTGTGCTGGTGCGTCTTGCCGAAGCCGACGCCGGGGTCGACGCAGATCCGCTCCATCGGGATCCCGGCGGCGAGGCAGGCCTCCACCCGCGCCTCCAGCCAGTCGAAGACGTCGAGCGCCACGTCCTCGTAGGTGGGGTTCTGCTGCATGGTGACGGGGTCGCCCTGCATGTGCATGAGCACGACCGGCGCCTGGGCCTGCGCCACCACGGCGAGGCTGTCCGGATCGCCGGTCAGGCCGCTGATGTCGTTGACGATGCGCGCCCCCGCCTCCAGGGCCGATCGCATGACGCGGGCGTGCCGGGTGTCGATGGAGACGCACGCGCCCATGGCCGCGAAATGGCGGACGACGGGCAGGACGCGCGCCTCCTCCTCCTCCGGCGGCACCGGGGTGGCGCCGGGGCGCGTGGACTCCCCGCCGACGTCGAGGATGTCGGCGCCGGCCTCCAGCAACTCCTCGCCATGCCGCAGCGCCGCCGTGTGGTCGAAGAAGTCGCCGCCGTCGGAGAAGCTGTCGGGCGTGACGTTGACGATGCCCATGATCTGCGGCCGGTCGAGGGACAAGCCGGCGAACGGCGGGCGGGCGCGGGTGAGCGCGCCCAGCCGGCGATCGAGGGATTCGGCAACGGCGCGCGAGCGCTCCCAGCCCCAGGCCATGATCTCGGACAACGGGGCGAACGCCTTTTCGATACGGCCGGGCTGGCGGACCGCCAACTCCGCCATGGTGAAGGCGAAGCGCCCGCCGGCCAGCGGCACCGCCGCCCCCTTGGCCCAGGCGGCGACCGGCAGCAGCCCGACCGGGCGCAGGGCGACGCGTACACCCTCCTCCGCGGCCCAGGGGGCGAAGCTGGCGAGCGATCCGGCGGCGGAGCGGGGCTTGGTCATGGCGGAGCACCGGGGCTGGTGGAACGGGGTGTTTCGGCGTTGTGCCGGCGTGGCGCGGAGGGTGTTTCGCCGAACCCTTGGAAATCAAGGACTTGAGGCGAACCGGCCGTTGCGTGTGGAACACCGTGGAACACACTGGAACAGTGTGCGGGGGGTGTTCACTTCGCCGATCCGCCCCCGGGCCGACCCAAGGACAATGATCCTATGACAGATGCTTCCAGGGATCAAGTCCTGCGTGACGCTTCACACCCGGCTGGCGGTCGCCATGATGCCGCCGATGCCGACGAACATCGAGCCAGTGACGCGGTTGAACCAGCGGCCGTGCCGGCTGAGCCAGGGGGCGATGCGCTGCGCCATGCCGGCGAGGACCAGCTCGTAGATGAACTCGACCACCGCGAAGGTGCCGCCCAGCACGACGAACTGCGTCCAGAAGCCGGCCTCCGGCACCATGAACTGCGGCAGGAAGGCGGCGAAGAAGATCATCGCCTTGGGGTTCGAGGCGGCGACCAGGAAGCCCTGCAGGAACAGCCGCGCGGCGCCGTCCCCGCGGGCGTCGCCGCCGGCCGCGACGGTGCTGACCGCCGGCGGCGGCGCCTTCCACAGGCGCAGGCCGAGGTAGACGAGGTAGGCGGCGCCGACCCACTTGGCGATGGTGAAGGCGCTCTCCGACGCGGCGAGCAGCGCGCCGAGCCCGGCCAACGAGGCGGCGACCAGGACGAGGAAGCCGATCACACCACCGAGGACCGTGAACACGGTGCGCCGGGCGCCGAAGCGCACGCCGTGCGTCAGCGACAGCAGGCCGTTCGGGCCGGGTGTCAGCGACAGACCGATGGCGGCGAACAGGTAGATGATCCAGAGTTCCATGGTCATGGTCGGCGTCCTCGGGGCTTTGCCGGGGACGGTAGCATGACGGAGCGGAGCGGGCTATGGGTGGGGAAGGCTTAGGGAAGGAATCACTCCCGCTTGGCCTCAGTATGGCGGTCCGTAATCAGTTCATCAGCGAGCGACACGTCCTTCGGGACGAACTGCGCGACCATCGCCTGTGCTTGGCGAATTTGACGCCATGCACAGCCCCCTCACCCTAACCCTCTCCCCAGAGGGGAGAGGGAATTGTCGTTCATGCCCCAGCAGCCGGGATCCAAGGGCCCACCGGCCCTTGGTGGGGAGCGCGAGGGGCGAAGCCTCTCGCCTTTCCCCTCTCCACAAACGAAAACGGCGCCCCGGAGGGCGCCGTCTCGTTGCTCAGGGCCGTTACGCCCCGTGCGGTTCCGGGTCCATGCCGCCCGTCCCGCCGGTGGTCGGGGGGACCGAGGCGCGACGGCCGGGGGTGGGCTGCTTGGGCGGGGGCGTCATCGCGGAGTCCCGGTCCTCGCGGACGATCGGGTCGCCGCGCAGCAGGGTGCTGATGTCGTCGCCGCTCAGCGTCTCGTACTCCAGCAGGCCCTTGGCCACCGTGTGCAGCTGGTCGATGTGCTCCGTCAGGATCGTGCGGGCGTCGGCGTAGGCCTCCTCGACGATCCGGCGGATCTCCTCGTCCACCGTCTGCGCGGTGTGGTCGGAGATGTTCTTGTGCTGGGCGACGGAGTGGCCGAGGAAGACCTCCTGCGTCGGCTCGCCGTACAGCAGCGGGCCCAGCTTCTCGCTCATGCCCCACTCGGTGACCATGCGGCGCGACATCTCCGTGGCCATCTTGATGTCGCCCGAGGCGCCGGTGGTGACGCGGGCCGGGCCGAAGATCAGCTCCTCGGCGATGCGGCCGCCCATGGCGACGCGCAGGTCGGCCAGCAGCTTGGCCTTGGACAGCGAGATGCGGTCGCCCTCCGGCAGGCGCATCACCATGCCCAGCGCGCGGCCGCGCGGGATGATGGTGGCCTTGTGGATCGGGTCGCTGTCCGCGCAGTGCAGCGCGACCACGGCGTGGCCGGCCTCGTGGTAGGCGGTCAGCTTCTTCTCGTCCTCGGTCATGACCATGGAGCGGCGCTCCGCGCCCATCATGACCTTGTCCTTGGCGGCCTCGAACTCGGCCATGCCCACCACGCGCTTGCCGATGCGGGCGGCGAGCAGGGCGGCCTCGTTCACCAGGTTGGCGAGATCGGCACCGGAGAAGCCGGGGGTGCCGCGGGCGATGATGCGCGGGTCCACGTCGGGAGCCAGAGGCACCTTGCGCATGTGCACCTTGAGGATCTTCTCGCGGCCGAGCACGTCGGGGTTCGGCACCACGACCTGACGGTCGAAGCGGCCGGGACGCAGCAGCGCCGGGTCGAGCACGTCCGGACGGTTGGTGGCGGCGATGAGGATGACGCCCTCGTTCGCCTCGAAGCCGTCCATCTCGACCAGCAGCTGGTTGAGGGTCTGCTCGCGCTCGTCGTTGCCGCCGCCCAGGCCGGCGCCGCGATGGCGGCCGACCGCGTCGATCTCGTCGATGAAGATGATGCAGGGGGCGTTCTTCTTGCCCTGCTCGAACATGTCGCGGACACGGCTGGCGCCGACGCCGACGAACATCTCGACGAAGTCCGAACCCGAGATGGTGAAGAAGGGCACGTTGGCCTCGCCCGCCACGGCGCGCGCCGTGAGGGTCTTACCGGTGCCCGGCGGGCCGACCAGCAGCACGCCCTTCGGGATTTTGCCGCCCAGGCGCTGGAACTTCTGCGGGTCCTTGAGGAACTCGACGATCTCCGCCAGCTCCTGCTTGGCCTCGTCGATGCCGGCGACGTCGTCGAAGGTGACGCGGCCGACCTTCTCGGTCAGCAGGCGGGCGCGCGACTTGCCGAAGCCCATGGCCTTGCCGCCGCCGGACTGCATCTGGCGCATGAAGAAGATCCACACGCCGATCAGCAGGAGCATCGGGAACCAGCTGAGCAGCACGGAGAACAGCGACGGCACGTTGCTGTCGTCCGGAACGGCGCTGATGCGCACGTTCTTGCTGGTCAGCCGTTCGACCAGATTGGCCTCGGCGGGGATGTAGGTGCTGAAGGACCGGCCGTCGGTGAAGTGGCCGCTGACCTGGTTGCCCTTGATGGTGACGTCGGCCACCTGCCCCCGGTCGACTTCGGCGACCAGCTCGCTAAACGGCACGGTCGTCTGCGGGCTGCGGGTGGAGGAGCTCTGGAACAGATTGAACAGCGCCACCAGCAGCAAGCCGATGATGATCCAGAGCGCGAGGTTTTTGCCGAAGTTGTTCACGTGTTCACGCCTTTCTGCGAACCCTACCGGTCGGAACGTCTGGTCCGGAGGCCCCACCCCCCAATCCCGCGGGTACGTTCCCAGATTAAATAATGCCGGTGGTCCCCGAAACAACCGGAAAAGCAGGACCAGCCAGGGGGTATGCCGGAGTGAACGCGGCAGACGCCAGATCCGCCCCTAAGCCGAGTGTGGGTACCGCCACGAGAACGGCTCCGTCCCACAACGCCGGAAGCGCCGCGCGGGCCGGTTCGGGCAGCGGACTCTCCTTGAGGACCGGGGCCCGAGCGCACGCGGCCCGCCAGCCGTCGGCGCCCAGGCGTCCGACGGTGAGCGGCCGGTCCGCGGCCACCGCGAGGCGGACGCGGAAGCGGCGGTCCCACCAGACCTCGCCGCCGGGGGCGAGGGTGTGCCGGTCGGTGGCGCCCTCGGGCTCGCGGACCACCAGCAGGCCGCCCTTGCGCGGCAGCACCCGGCAGCCGCCGAGCGTGCGTCCGGCGGCCAGACCGGCGCGGATCTCGGCGTGCAGGCGCTCCAGCCGCTCGGCGCGGGGGGCGTAGGGGGCGCCGCCGACGCAGGCGAGGACGCGGGAAAGCGCGCGCAGGCCGATTTCCTCGGGCGCGGCCTTGAGCGCCGCCGGGTCGAGGCGCAGCCAGCCCTCCGGGTGCAGCGCGGCGGCGCGGCCGAGCAGGTCGGCGGTCAGTTCCTCCAGCGCCCGGCGGGCGCGGGCGGCGCGGCGGGCGGTGTCGGTCAGGCGTTCCGTGGTCAGCCCCTCGGCGGCCAGGGAGTCGGCGGCGGCGCGCAGCCGGCCGCGGGCGTAGGCGGGGGAGCGGTTGGACGGGTCCTCGATCCACTCCTGATCCTGTGCCCGGCAGGTGGCGACCAGGGCGGCGTGCGGGAGGTCGAGCAGCGGGCGCAGCACGCGGACGTGCGGATCCCAGCGCACCGGCGCCATGCCGGCGAGGCCGTCGATGCCGCTGCCGCGGGCGAGGCGCAGCAGCAGCGTCTCCGCCTGGTCGTCGGCGTGGTGGGCGAGAGCCAGATGGAGGATGCCCTCGGCGCGGCAGCGCTCGGCCAGCAGGCGGTGGCGGGCGTCGCGGGCGGCGGCCTGGATGCCGGAGGCGGGCTTTTCGCCCTCCCAGCGCAGGGTGGCGTGCGCGATGCCGCGGGCGGCCATCCAGGCGGCGACGCGGGCGGTCTCGGCGGCGGACTCGGGGCGCAGGCCGTGATCGACGGTGAGCGCCAGCACGGAGCCCCCTTGCCCCGCCGCCCAGCCCTGCGCCAGCAGCGCCAGCGCGAGGCTGTCGGCGCCGCCGGAGACTCCGACCGCGAGGCGCGGGGCCGGCTCGAAGCCGCCGAGCCGCGCCATGCGGGCGGCGAAGTCCTGTGCGGTGACGGGAGCGGCTTGTGGTCCCACGGCCTCGGCACCCTTTTGACCGTCACCCCCGCGAAGGCGGGGATCCATACGTTCCATAGCCACTCGCTTTGGGAGTTATGGATCCCCGCCTTCGCGGGGATGACGGCTGAAAGAGGAGAAGCGTCAGCCGCAATTCAGCTTCTTGCGCTCCATCTCGGAGCGGCGCTTCACGCTGGGGGCGGCGTCCGGGTACATCTTGTTCATCTGGCCGAGCGCGGTGCACGCCTCGGTCTTCTTGTTCAGCGAGGCCAGGGACAGGCCGAGCTTGAGCAGCGCGTCCGGCGCCTTGTTGCCCTTCGGGTACTTCTGCAGCACCTCGCCGAAGCTGGCCGCCGCCTCGCCGAAGCGGTTGCGCACGTAGTAGGTCTCGCCCAGCCAGTACTGCGCGCTGCCGGTCAGGTTGTGCGCCTTGTTCTTGGCGATGAAGGTGGAGAACTCCTTCTCCGCCACGTCGTAGTGGCCGTTGCGCAGCTGCTCGAAGGCGTGCTCGTACTGCTTGTCGGGGGTGGCGTTGGCGGGCAGCGCCGCGACCTGCGGGCCGGCGGCCGGCTTCTCCGTCGGCTTGGTGCTGCCGAGCTGGCCGGCGGCGGGTGCCGCGGCCGGCTTCTCCGGCGCCTTCTCCGGCGCGGCGGCGGCGACGGCGCCCGCTCCACCGGCGCCGCCGCCCTTCTCCAGCTGCTGGAGGCGGAAGTCGATGTCGGCGTTCAGGCGCTCCAGCCGGTCCTTCAGCTGATTCGACTGATAGGTGCTCTCCTCGTAGCGGCCGGTCAGCTCGGACACGGCGCGCTCCAGGCGCTGCAGGCGCACCTCGAAGTCGGCGGCGAGCGACGGCGCCATTTGCGCCACCTGCGTGGATTCGGCGACCTGCAGGCCGAGCTGGGATTCCAGCCGCTCCAGCCGGTCGGCGATCCCCTCGGCGTGCGCCGGGCCGATCCAGAACACCCCGCCCAGCAGAAGGGCGGCCACACGCGTCGTCGTCTTCATCGCAGATGCCCACATTGACCGGCGCCAAGCCTTTGCCGCCGCAACCCGGCGAAAATATGGCGGTCGTCCCAATTCTGCAAACGCGAAACGCCGCCCCGGTCACCCGGAGCGGCGTTTCACAGCAGACCGATCGGTCGTGCGCCGGCCGACTTAGTCGACGACGGTCACGCCGCGACGGTTCTGGGCCCAGGCCGCCTCGTTCGAGCCGAGCACCGCCGGGCGCTCCTTGCCGTAGGAGATGACCTTGACGCGCGACGGGTTGGTGCCCTGCGCGACCAGGTAGTTCTTGGCCGAGTTGGCACGACGCTCGCCCAGCGCCAAGTTGTACTCGCGGGTGCCGCGCTCGTCGGCGTGACCCTCGATGGTCACGGTGACGTTCGGGTACTGCTTCAGCCAGGCGGCCTGACGGTCCAGGGTGGCGCGAGCCTCCGGGGACAGGTCGTAGCGGTCGAAGCCGTAGAACACGCGGTCGCCGACGTTGACGACCAGGTCTTCCTGCGAGCCCGGACGGATGGTGGACTGGGTGCCCGTGGCCGAAGCGTTGCCGGCGTCCTTCGGAGCGGTTTCGCAGGCGGCGAGCAGAGCCAGGGCGGCGCAGAGGCTCACGATCTTGAGATTCATTGTATAGGACCCCCTATAGCACAGTCGGTATTTGGTATCGGAGAAGGAAGAAGCGGGTGCGCGAAACCTCCGCCAGCCCCGGCGGAAGACGACACTGCGGCAAAGATCCAGCGATCCTTTGCCGCAGTGCCGCACGCGCGGGGCGCAAAATAGGACTACTCCTCTAGGGAATCAAGGGCGACCATGCGGGATCCGACGCGTCGAGCGGCGTGGACACGCGACGCTCGTTGAAGCCGGTGACGTCGATGGAGTAGAGTCGTGCGTTTCGGGCGTTGCCCGACGGCAGGTCCTTGAAGAACATCAGGACGCGGCCGTTCGGCGCCCAGGTCGGGCCTTCCACGTGGAAGCCTTCCGACAGGACGCGCTCGCCGGTGCCGTCCGGACGGATCACGCCGATGGCGAAGTTCGAGCCGCGCTGCCGCGTGAAGGCGATCAGATCCCCGCGCGGCGACCACACCGGCGTGCCGTAGCGGCCCTCGCCGAAGGACAGGCGCTTCACCCCCGAGCCGTCGGCGTTCATGATGTAGAGCTGCTGGCTGCCGCCGCGGTCCGACTCGAAGACGATCCGGTTGCCGTCCGGCGAGTAGCTCGGGCCGGTGTCGATGCCCGGGCTGTCGGTCAGTTGGGTCTGCCGGCGGGTGCGCAGGTCGAGCGTGTAGATATCGGTATTGCCGTTCTGCGCCATGCTCATGACGACCTTCTTGCCGTCCGGCGAGAAGCGCGGGGCGAAGGTCATGCCGGGGAAGTCGCCCAGCACCTCCTGGCGGCCGGTGTCGATGTTGAACACGTACACGCGCGGCTTCTTGCCGAAGTACGACATGTACGTGATCTCCTGCGCCGTCGGCGAGAAGCGCGGAGTCAGCACCAGCGACTGGCCGTCGGTGAGGAACTGATGGTTCTCGCCGTCCTGGTCCATGATGGCCAGGCGCTTCTTGCGCGCGTTGGCCGGACCCGACTCGGAGATGTAGACGATGCGGGTGTCGAAGTAGCCGTCCTCGCCGGTGAGGCGCTTGTAGATGGCGTCGGCGATGATGTGGGCGATGCGGCGCCAGCTGTCGGTGGTCGCCGTGTAGGACAGGCCGGCCATGTACTGACCGGCGGCGACGTCCCACAGACGGAAGTCCACCTTCATGCGGCCGTCCGGGGTGCTCTGCACGCCGCCGGCGACCAGCGCCTGGGCGCCGACCGCGCGCCAGTCGGCGTAGCGCGGCTCGCCGGTCTGCAGCTGCTGCGGCGTCTGCAGGAAGGCGGCCGGGTTGACCGGCTTGAAGAGCCCTGAGCGCTCCAGGTCGGCGGAGATGACGCGCGACATGTCGTTGCCGACCTGCGCCTCGCGCCCGCCGGCGCCGAAGAAGCTGGTGATGGCGATGGGCAGCGGTTCGATCACGCCCTTGGTGATGTCGATGCGCAGCTCGGCCTGCGCCGGGGCGGCCACGCCGACCGCCAGCAGCAGCGCCCCGGCCCAGCCGGCAAGCCGCAGCAGAAACGTCTTCCTCATGGTCAGAACATGTCCCTCGGATCGAAGGTGAATACGATGGTTCGCCACTTGTCGTAGGTGTCCGGCGTAAATTCGCTCGTCAGTAGATCCAGCTTTTGTGTCCGCAATACGGCGCGCAGAGCGGCCTCCGCAGCCGAGCGGAAGTGGCTGTCGGAGCCCATGCGGGCGCGCGTCTCCGGCTCGAAGTCCGCCTTGATGACGGTGCCGTCGAGGGCGACGTCGATGCGCAGCTGAACCACCATCGACGACGAGTCCTTGCGGCCCGGGTCGAAGTTCCAGTTCTTCGACACCTGCCCGCGGATCGCGTCGATGGCGCGGCCCGACGGCTTGAAGGCGCGGTCCGGCCCGGCGACGTTCTTCGGCCCGCTGGGCGCGGCGTGCGCCGACGCGGTCTGCGTGGACGACGGCGAGGGCTTGGCGTCGGACTTCTGGTCCGACGGCTTCAGCTTCGCCACGTCCTTCAGCAGGTTGGCCAGCGGGTCCGGCGCCTTCTCCGGCTGCTTGGGCGGCTGCGGCTTCGGCGGCTCCGGTTTCGGAGGCTGCGGCTTGGGCGGCTCAGGCTTCGGCGGTTCCGGCTTCGGGGGTTCCGGTTTCGGCGGCTCGGGCTTCGGCGGTTCCGGCTTGGGCGGCTCCGGCTTCGGAGGCTCGGGCTTGGGCGGCTCGACCTTCGGCGGCGGCGGCTTCGGCACCGGCTGCGGCGTCGGATCCGGCGGCGGCGGCGGCGGCGGCGGGGGCTCGCGCTTCGGCGGCTCCGGCTCGCGCGGCGGCGGCGGCGGCAGCTGGGCGACCTTCGGCGGCTCCGGCGCCTTGGGCGGCGGCGGAGGCGGCGGGGGTTCGGACGCCGGCTCGGGCGGCGGCGGCGCCGGCGGAGTCGGCTTCGCCTCGGGCATCGGCGGCTTCGGCGGCTCCGGCTTGCTGTCGCCCTGGACGACGCGGGCAGCCTCCGTCACCTCGCCGATATCGACGATCTCGATGGGGATCGAGGCGGGGATGTCCAGCTTGCGATCGCTGGGCGGCAGTCCGAGCACGATGAGCGCGATCAGCGCGACGTGCAGCACCACCGAGGCGATCAGGGGTTGGCGCATCACGGCAGGGTCTGCCTCAGCGTTTGGCCGGCGCGGGAGCCGACGTGGGCCGCACCGCGGGGGTGGCCGGGCCGGTGGCGGTGTTCGGCAGCTCGGCGACGAGGCCGACCTTCTTGAAGCCGGCGGCGCTCATGGTGCCCATCACCTCCAGCATCTTGCCGTAGGCGATCTTGGCGTCGCCGCGCACGAAGATGCGGGCCTCCGCGTTCGACTGCGTGATGGCGACCAGGAGCGGCACGAGGTTGGCCACGTCGGTGCGCTGCTCCTGCACGTACACGGTGCCGTCCGACTGCACGGTGACGAACAGCGGGTCCTTCTGCGCCTCCAGCGGCGCGGCGTTGGTCTTCGGCAGGTCGACCGGCACGCCGACGGTCAGCATCGGGGCGGCGACCATGAAGACGATCAGCAGCACCAGCATGACGTCGATGAACGGCGTCATGTTGATCTCGGCCATGGCGCGGTAGCCGCGCTTGCGGCCGCGGCCGTGCCCCTTGCCGGCGAGTTGGGCGGCCATTTACGCGGCTCCCCGTTCCTCGAGGTGGCGCGACAGGATAGCGGCGAACTCGCCCGCGAAGGTCTCCAGCCGGTCGGCGTAGCGCGACAGGTCGGTGGAGAACTTGTTGTAGGCGATCACCGCGGGGATGGCGGCCAGCAGGCCCATGGCGGTGGCGAACAGAGCCTCGGCGATGCCGGGCGCGACCACGGCGAGGCTGGTATTGTTCGACGCGGCGATCGAGGTGAAGGAGTTCATGATGCCCCACACCGTGCCGAACAGCCCGATGAACGGCGCCGTCGAGCCCACCGACGCCAGCAGCGTCATGTAGCGCTCGGCCCGCGCCATCTCGCGTCCGATGGTGACGGACATCACGCGCTCGACGCGCTGCTGCAGCGAGGTCTTCATCGGCGCGCCCAGGCCGCGGTCGGCGGCGTGCCGCCACTCGCGCATGCCGGCGGCGAAGGTCGCCGACATCGGGTCCTCCGGCCGCTTGCCGATGCGGTCATAGAGGGCGTCCAGCGAGCCGCCCGACCAGAAGCTCTCCTCGAAGGCGTCCGCCTGGGCGTTCAGCCGGCGGATGCGCATCAGCTTCTCGATGATGATGGCCCAGCACCACACCGAGGCCACCAGCAGCAGCACCATGACCAGCTTCACCAGCAGGTCCGCCTGCCAGAACAGGCCCCAGATCGTGATCTGGTGAGCCGTGGCTACCGCACCGGCCGCATTCATCGCTCGCTCCTTCCAGGGTCGTTCCGCATTTGCCGCTCGTACAGCTCCTTGAGCGCCGTCCGAACCTCCGCCCCGAGGCGGGCGGGCCGTCCGGCCCGGTTCAGCGTCGCCAGCTTGAGGTCCGCGCGCGCCAGCTCCTTGCCGTCGCGGCGAATGGTTTGATCAACGGCAAACGAAGCGCCGCCGATATCCGTGATTCGCGTCTCTACTTCAAGCGTATCGTCGAGCTTCGCGGGAGCGATAAAATCGATCTCGCACCTGCGTACCGCAAATGACACACCTTGGTCCGCAAGAAGTCCCGTGTGGTGCCACCCCATCAGACGCAGCATCTCGGTGCGTGCACGCTCCATGAAGCGCAGATAATTGGCGTGGTAGACAATGTTACCGGCGTCCGTGTCCTCGTAATAGACGCGGAGCGGGTAGCGGTGCACGCCATTCTCGTCGAAACGACCGGACAGCTCAGGCATCGCCGTCCCCGTCCGTTTCGTTGAGCTTGTCGAGCAGGTCGAACTGCCGCGTCGGCTGCGCCGGCGGGTTGAGGCCCAGGTAGCGGAAGCCCTGGTCGGTCAGCATGCGCCCGCGCGGCGTGCGCTGCAGGAAGCCCTGCTGGATCAGGTAGGGCTCGACCACCTCCTCCAGCACGTCGCGCTGCTCGCCCAGGGCGGCGCCCAGCGTTTCCACGCCGACCGGCCCGCCGTTGTAGTTGCCCGCGATGATGCCGAGGTAGCGGCGGTCCATGCTGTCGAGGCCGAGGCGGTCGACCTCCAGCCGGGTCAGCGCGGCGTCGGCGATCTTGGCGTCCACCTCCGGCACGCCGGCCACGGCGGCGAAGTCGCGCACCCGGCGCAGCAGGCGCCCGGCGACGCGCGGCGTGCCGCGCGAGCGGTTGGCGATCTCGCGCGCCCCCTCCGGGGTGATCAGCATGTTGAGCACGCGGGCGGCGCGGCTGACGATCAGCTCCAGCTCGTCCGGTTCGTAGAACTGCAGGCGGACGGGGATGCCGAAGCGCTCGCGCAGCGGCCGGGTGATCAGGCCCGAGCGGGTGGTGGCACCGACCAGCGTGAAGGGCGGCAGGTCGATGCGGATCGAGCGCGCCGCCGGCCCCTCGCCGATGATGAGGTCGAGCTGGAAGTCCTCCATGGCGGGGTAGAGGATCTCCTCCACCGCCGGGTTCAGGCGGTGGATCTCGTCGATGAACAGCACGTCGTGCGGCTGCAGGTTGGTCAGCAGCGCCGCGAGGTCGCCGGCGCGCGCGATCACCGGGCCGGAGGTGGCGCGGAAGCCGACCCCCAGCTCGCGCGAGACGATCTGCGCGAGGGTGGTCTTGCCCAGGCCGGGGGGGCCGAACAGCAGCACGTGGTCCAGCGCCTCGGCGCGCGAGCGGGCGGCCTGGATGAAGATGGACAGGTTCTCGCGCGCCTGCCGCTGGCCGATGAACTCGGACAGGGAGAGCGGGCGGATCGAGGACTCGGTGGTGTCGCCCGCGCCCTGGCCCGGCTGGACCAGACGTTCCGGGTTGTCGCTCACTGGCTAAGCTCCTTGAGGCCGAGGCGGATCAGGTCGGCGACCTTGGCGCCGTCGCCCAGGCCGCGCCCGGCCGCGACCACCGCGCCGAACGCCTCCGAGCGGCCGTAGCCGAGGTTGACCAGCGCGGAGACCGCGTCCGCCATGGCGGCGTTGTCGGGGGACGGGCCGGCGGCGGGGGCGCCGCCCTTCGCCGGGGCCCCCGCGGTGGCGGAAACGCCCAGCGCGAGGTTGCCGACCTTGTCCTTCAGTTCGTTGACGATGCGCGTGGCGACCTTGGCGCCGACGCCGTCGGCGCGGGTGAGCGCCGTCTTGTCCTGGGACGCGATGGCGCGCGTCAGCTGGTCGGCGTCGAGCACGCCGAGGATCGACAGCGCGAGGCGCGATCCCACGCCCTGGATGGTGGTGAGCAGGCGGAACCAGTCGCGCTCCGCCGCGTCGGCGAAGCCGTAGAGCACGATGCGGTCGTCGCGCACGAAGGTCTCGACCACCATCGACGCGCGCTCGCCGCCCATCAGGCGCGACAGCGTGCGGCTGGAGGCGGTGAGCTGGTACCCCACGCCGTTCACGTCGATCACCACCCAGTCGGTGCCGACCGAATCCACGACGCCGGTGAGCTTGGCGATCATCCGAGAGTCTCCTTTCCAGACGGCTGGCGGCGCACCACCGCGGTTTCTTCAAGGCGCGCGCGGATGGTTTCCAGCACGCCGTCCAGATTGTCGTTCACTTCGTTGTTCCAGAACCGGATCACTCGGAATCCGGCCTGTTCCAGCATGCGTGTGCGCCGCTGGTCGTAGTCCACGCGCTCGGCGTGCTGCCCGCCGTCCAGCTCAATGACCAAGCGATGGTCATGCGAAACGAAATCCACGGTGAAGCCGAGGATGGGCTCTTGCCGCCTGAACTTCGCTCCCATCTGCGCGTTGCGCAGCCTCTGCCAAAGCACCTTCTCCACGTCCGTCGAATCGCGGCGCAGCTGCTTGGCGAAATTCGTTTGCGACGGCGTCGGCTTATCCTTCGCGAGCGGGCTCAAAGCCCCCTCTCCCCCCTGGGGA
>NZ_JBOZRT010000043.1:0-2397 GCF_050789165.1 Azospirillum sp. | reverse complement strand
GACGGCGCGGTGCGGCTGCGGCGCGCCGGCCAAGCCTTCCAGCCCGACCATGTCGCCGGCTTTCAGCAGGCGCACGGTGCGGCGCGCTCCGTCCGGCAGGTCGCGCACCAGCGCCACCAGTCCGCTGCGGATCAGGTGCAGGTGCGTGACCGCCGCGCCGGCCTCGGCCAGCACCGCGCCCTCGGGAACCAGCCGGGAGTCGAGGGCGGCCAGGGAGGCGAGGCCGCAATCTGCGCGGTCGAGCAGCAGGGCCTCGCGCAGCAGCGGGCACGCCCGGCAGGGATCCGCAGCCCGTGGCAGGACCGCGGCTTCTCGCAAACCTGTGGATCGTGAACGCGTTGTGAGCATGAACGGCCGCAGAGGTTAAGGCGTGGCCGGACGCTACGGTGGTGCACCTGAACGCCGGCTGAATGGCAGCGCTCACGTCCGCTCAGATGGACAGGCATTGAACGGACGTCATGTCGATTGGCACCACGGGATGGCCGATGCGTGCACACGGTAAGACGGCGCCGCGACGATGCGCCTGCGGCATTGCGGCCATGCATGTTCGAGCTCCGGAAATTCACCGAGGCGATTGTTTCCAGTTGGTTCCAATGCGGCTTGGGCGCATTCAAGTCTTTACCCCTTTCCAGCTCGAGCAGGTGACATTCAGGCGCTGTGGTCAATAAATTGAGGGAAGCCTAATATGCTTCCCATCCACGATCTCGTCGGGAGGTTTCGATGAAACGACTCCTCGTTGCCGCTCTCTGCACAGGGCTGCTGGTTGCGTCCTCCGCTTTGGCTCAACCCGGGCCGGGGCGTGGCATGGGCGGCGGTCAAGGTATGGGACCCGGTCAGGGCATGGGTCAGGGAATGGGGTCGGGAGGCGGCACCGGGCCCATGCATCAACAGATGTTCGGCCAGCTTGACGCCAACAAGGATGGGGCTGTCAGCCGACAGGAATTTGTCGACGGGCCGCGCGGCGGGCCCGGGTCGATGACCGACATTGCCAAGGAGCGCCGCGGCGCTCGGTTCCACCAGTTCGACACGAACAAGGACGGCAAGCTGACCCCCGACGAATGGGGAGCCTGGACGCCCGCCAAACCCTGAGAGGCTGTTCGTGGACGTCACGCGGGTGCTTCCTGGGTGACGAGCCGCTTCAGGCGGCGAGAGAGGATCGAGATGAAGGCGATCTCAATGAAAGCGACGAGGTGCTCCTTCGTCCGCTCGACGATGGTGTTCAATCGGCGGTAGCGGGACAGCCAAGAGAACGAGCGCTCCACGACCCAGGCGATCTCGGTGGAAATGAATACGCCGTTGCGCCCTCGGGCGATCGGCTGGATCGTGATGCCGAGCGCCGCGGCGGCTTTGGCCAAGCGCTCGCCGCGATAGCCGAGATCGCCGATAGCCGGTCCTTGGAAACCACATCCGGCGAGCTGGCGCAGCACCAGCACGATGCCTTTGGTGTCGTGCACGTTGGCCGGCGAGGCGTCGATCGCCAAGGGAATGCCGTACTTCTCCACGCCGAGGTGGATCTTCACGCCACGGATCTTCTTGCCGCCATCCACACCTCGGGCAAAACAGCTCGGGGCTAAGGGGCCGGTCCGGCTGTCGATCACCACCGCGCTCGGTTCCGCCGCATCGCCGCAGGCCAGCCGCCAGGTCCGCCGCAGCCGGTCGAGCAAGCGGCGCCACAGCCCGAGCCGGGTCCAGCGGGCGAACAGCGTGTACAGCGTGCCGAAGGGCAGGTCCGAGAGCCGGCCGATGGCGCGCCATTGCCTGCCGCAACACGCACCAGATGGCCATGATCGCCTTGCGCAGCCCCGCTCCGGTGAGCGCCGGCTTGGGTCCGGAACGGGTCGGGCGACTGCCGTCCGCCGCCATCGCCGTCAGCTCACTCAGCACCTCGTCGACAAAGGCATCGACATCCGAGAACGCGTCCCAGGACGCGGGCGTGGTGCTTGCGGGACGAACGGCAGTGCCCATAGAATGCAGGTCCAGGCGGTCAAAACGAGGGCCGCAGACCTACCAGACCCGCCCTCGCCGCAACACCAATTTTCATCTTAAAGTGGCATTTCGACCAGCACCGCCAGGGACGCGCCTGCTGCAAACAAGCTCTCAGTTCCACGCCGAAGGCGTTGGTGGAACTCCCTGGACGAGGCCGGTGAGCGAGATCGTTCCCGTGCCCGTCGCCGCAAGCGAACCGCCGTAGAGGCGAGTGCCGATGGAGCAGCCGGCGGTTGCCCCGGCGGCGGCCGTTCCCTCGACGTTCAGGGCGCCGTCCTCCACGCGGAGCAGGGTGTAGTCGGAGGCGGCCTCCCCTAAAATCACACCGGACAGCGGGCCCATCGTCGCGCTGATGCCTATTTCACACAAGAGGGCCGCGGTGGCGCTCGGCCCTCTTGCACACCGTGAAGG
>NZ_JBOZRT010000042.1:0-3689 GCF_050789165.1 Azospirillum sp. | reverse complement strand
CGGCGCAGGGCGATGGTCAGGGAGTTCATTGCGGGTGTGGATCCAATCGCTTCAATGATAATCGCCGCATGGTGACGAATATGCAGAGCCGGTGGGCCGTGGCGGGCACGACCTTCCTCCTGTGGGCCCTGGTGGCTGCCAGCGCCGTCTTCTGGGGACTCAGGATGTCGGCGCGGTCGGGGGCCGCGCCGCTCGCGCCCGCCGTCACCCGCACGCCCGTTGCGGCCGATCCGGCCGCCGTGGCCCGCTTGCTCGGCGCCAGTCCCGCCGCCGCCACCGCCGCGGCGCCGGCTGCGCCAGCCCTCGCCAGCCGCCTGATGCTCGTCGGCGTCGTGGCGGGCGCCGCTTCGCAGAAGGGCGTCGCCCTCATCTCGGTCGACGGCAAGCCGGCCAAGCCGTACCGCGTCGGCGCCGCCATCGAGGATGGCGTGGTGCTGCAGTCGGTGCAGGGCCGGCGCGCCGTGCTGGCGCAGAGCGGCGACGGCGCGGCCGTGCTGACCCTCGAGTTGCCGCCGCGCAAGTGACGCGCGCTCAGGTGCGCAGGAACAGGCGATAGACCGGGTTGTCGGTTTCCTCCACGCACGGGTAACCCAGCGTCGCGAGGAACTCCTTGAAGGCCTTGTTGTCGCTCCTGGGCACCTGCAGCCCGACGAGGATGCGGCCGTAGTCGGCGCCCTGGTTGCGGTAGTGGAACAGCGTGATGTTCCAGCCGGGCTGCATGTGCGACAGGAACTTCATCAGCGCGCCCGGACGCTCCGGGAACACGAAGCGCAGCAGCCGCTCGTCCTGCGCCAGCCCCGAATGACCTCCGACCATGTGCCGGATGTGTTCCTTGGCGAGTTCGTCGTGGGTGAGGTCGAGCGCCTCGAATCCGTGCCGCGTGAAATTGGCGGCGATGCGCGCGGACTCACCCTTGCCGTGGGTCGTCACGCCGACGAACACATGGGCGTGCTGCGCATCGCTGATCCGGTAATTGAATTCGGTGACGTTGCGCGGCCCGCCGGGCAGCGCGCCGATCAGGCCGCAGAAGCGCTTGAAGCTGCCGCGTTCCTCGGGGATGGTGACGGCGAACAGCGCCTCGCGCTCCTCGCCGACCTCGGCCCGCTCGGCGACGAAGCGCAGCCGGTCGAAATTCATGTTGGCGCCGCACAGGATCGCGGCATACGTTTCGCCACGCGTCTTGCGCTCCGAGACGTATTGCTTGATCGCCGCCACCGACATCGCGCCGGCGGGCTCCACGATCGAGCGCGTGTCGACGAAGACGTCCTTGATCGCCGCGCACACGGCGTCGGTGTCGACGCGGATGTACTCGTCGACCAGGTCGCGGGCGAGGCGGAAGGTTTCCTCGCCGACCAGCTTCACGGCGGTGCCGTCCGAGAACAGGCCAACCTCGCCGAGCGTGACGCGCTTGCGGGCGGCCACCGACTGGGTCATGGCATCCGAGTCGCTCATCTGGACGCCGATCACCTTGATCTCCGGTCGCACCGCCTTGATGTAGCTGGCCACGCCGGCGATCAGGCCGCCGCCGCCGATGGCGACGAACACCGCGTCGAGCGGCCCCTGGTGCTGGCGCAGGATTTCCATGGCGATGGTGCCCTGGCCGGCGATCACGTCCGGGTCGTCGAACGGGTGGACGAACGTGAGCTCCTGCTCCCGTTCGAGTTCCACCGCGTGCAGGTAGGCGTCGGAATAGCTCTCCCCGTGCAGCACCACCTCGCCACCGAGCGCCCTGACGGCGTCGATCTTCACCTGCGGGGTCGTCACCGGCATGACGATGACGGCGCGGGCGCCGAGCCGGTGCGCCGACAGCGCCACCCCTTGCGCGTGGTTGCCCGCCGACGCGCAGATGACCCCGCGTTCGAGCTGCTCCGGGGCCAGGTGCGCCATCTTGTTGTAGGCGCCGCGCAGCTTGAAGCTGAAGACCGGCTGCTGGTCCTCGCGCTTGAGAAGCACCTTGTTGTGCAGGCGTCGGCTGAGGTTCCTGGCGGGCTCCAGCGGCGATTCGACGGCCACGTCGTAGACCCGTGCCGTGAGGATCTTCTTGAGGTAGTCGGCCGGTGTGAGGTGCTTGGGCATGGCCGATCAATGATAAGACCGCTGCTCAGCGGTACCCTGGCACGGCACGGCCAGAAAAAAGCCCCCGAACCTTGCGGTCCGAGGGCTGAATCCACCAAAGGAGGAGGTGGAGGAGACAACTTGCCTGCCGCGCCGGGTGCTGCCCGGCTGCGGCCTTGACGCTCTGCACAACGACTTCGTTATGCTCTGGGGGGAGTATAGCCCGGCCTTGCTGCGTCGCAGCAGGCGAGTGTCTCAAACTGAGACTTCCGCCCGGGCGAATTGACGAGGATCAAGTGATGGAATGCACGGTGAGTTGGACGGGTGCGACCGGCGCTCGCTCCGGAATGGGGTTCCTGGCCGAGACCGGCAGCGGCCATGTCCTGGCCATGGACGGTGCGCCCGACCCGGCGCGTCCGGCCCAGGGCGGCCAGAATCTCGCCCCGCGGCCGATGGAAACCGTGCTGGCCGGCACCGGCGGCTGCACGGCCTACGACGTCGTCCTGATCCTGCAGCGCGGCCGGCATGACGTGCGCGGCTGTTCGGTCAAGCTGACGGCGGAGCGGGCGGACACCGATCCGAAGGTGTTCACGAAGATCCACATGCACTTCACGGTGAAGGGCGACAACCTGCCGCCGGCGGCCGTGGAGCGCGCGATTGCCATGAGCCACGAAAAATACTGCTCGGCCAGCATCATGCTGGCGAAAACGGCAGCGATCACGACCAGTTTCGAGGTGCTGCCGGCCTGACGCCGCGCTCAGATGTAGTGCGCGGTCGTGGTCATGACCTTGGCCGCGGCGCGCATCAACGCCCGGGCGGGCGCCGGGAGTTCCACGGCCCCGGCCTGCATCGCCTGCGCGGCGTGGGCCGCTTCGTCGTCCTTCATCTGCGCGACGATCGCCCGCGACGCGTGGTCTCCCGGCGGCAGGCGTTGCATGTGGCTCTCGAGATGGGCCTCGACCTGGCGTTCGGTCTCGACGACGAACCCGAGGCTGACACGGTCGCCGAGACGTCCGGCGACGAGCCCGATCGCGAAGGCGCCGGCGTACCAGAGCGGGTTGAGCAGGGACGGGCGGTCGCCGAGTTCCTGCAGGCGGCCGGCCGTCCAGGCCAGGTGATCCGTTTCCTCGCCGGCGGCATGCTCGAAGTGGCGGCGCAGCGCCGGATCGCGCGTGGCCAGCGCCTGCGCGGTGTACAGCGCCTGCGCGCAGACCTCCCCGACATGGTTCACGCGCATGAGCGCCGCCGCCTGCCGGGCTTCCCGCTCCTGCAGCCTGGTTTCGTCGGCCGGAACCATCGGGCAGGGGCGCCCGGCGTGGGGCTTGGCGAAGAGTGTCCGCAGAGCGCTGTCGGCGGCGCCGAGAAATCGGTCCATGGGGCGAGTTTAAGGGGGGTGCCAAAGACGGGCGCGAATGCGGAAAGGGCGGCGATCTCCACCCGCTTCCGGGGCGATCCCGGAACGCCAAGGCACCGGTGTTGCGCGGGTTCCACTCGGCTGTTTTGCGGTGTTGTCCGTCTGCAACGAATGGCCCGGTCGAAGGCTAAATACTTTGCGAAAGCAGGGCTGCTCTGGTGCAATAAGCCCAACTTCCCAAAAGGAGGTTGGCCCGGGGATCCGGTGGGAGCACAAAGTG
>NZ_JBOZRT010000041.1:0-3220 GCF_050789165.1 Azospirillum sp. | reverse complement strand
TGACCAACAGCAAGGGCGAATTGGTGGTGATTGCCCGCTCCGGCGAGATCGTCATCCACGACGAGCACGGCCGCGAGCGCGAACGCCACAAGGTGCCGTACGGCGCGACGCTGAACGTCAAGGCCGACCAGCCCATCAAGGCCGGCACGGTGCTGGCGAACTGGGACCCGCTGACCCGCCCGATCATCACGGAATTCGCCGGTCGCGCGAAGTTCGAGAACGTCGAGGAAGGCGTCACGGTCGCCAAGCAGGTCGACGAGGTCACCGGCCTGTCGACGCTGGTCGTCATCGACCCGAAGCGCCGCGGTGCCGCCAAGGTGGTGCGTCCGCTGGTCAAGCTGCTCGACGCCAACGGCAACGAGGTCAAGATCCCCGGCACCGACCACTCGGTGGCGATCGCGTTCCAGGTCGGCGCTCTGATCCAGGTGCGTGATGGCCAGGATCTCGCCCCGGGCGAGGTGCTGGCGCGCATTCCGGTCGAAGGCCAGAAGACGCGCGACATCACCGGCGGTCTGCCGCGGGTGGCCGAGCTGTTCGAGGCCCGCTCGCCGAAGGACGTCGGCATCCTGGCCGAGCAGACCGGCACGATCTCGTTCGGCAAGGAGACCAAGGGCAAGGTTCGCCTCGAGATCACCGATCCGGACGGCAAGAAGCACGAAGAGCTGGTGCCCAAGGAAAAGAACATCCTGGTGCACGAAGGCCAGGTGGTGAACAAGGGCGAACTCATCGTCGACGGCGCGGCCGATCCGCAGGACATCCTGCGCCTGCTGGGCGTCGAGGAACTGGCGCGCTACATCGTCGACGAGGTGCAGGACGTCTACCGCCTGCAGGGCGTGAAGATCAACGACAAGCACATCGAGGTGATCGTTCGCCAGATGCTGCGCCGCGTCCAGATCGTCGCGCCGGGCGACAGCACCTACATCGCCGGCGAGCAGGTCGAACGCTCCGAACTCTTCGACACCAACGACAAGTTGCGTGGCGAGGGCAAGGTGCCCGCGACCTACGCCGACGTGCTGCTGGGCATCACGAAGGCCTCGTTGTCGACCGACTCGTTCCTGTCCGCGGCCTCCTTCCAGGAAACCACCCGCGTGCTGACCGAGGCGGCGATCATGGGCAAGCGCGACGAGCTGCGTGGCCTGAAGGAGAACGTCATCGTCGGCCGCCTGATCCCTGCGGGCACCGGCATGGCGTACCACCAGGCACGCAAGGCCAAGGAAGAGATGGACGAGACCGAGCGCCGTGCGATCGCGCTGCAGGAAGCCGAAGAACTGGCGGCGGTGCAACTGGCCGCGGTGGATGCCGCGCCGGCGACGCCGGGCGACGGCTCCACCAGCGACTGAGCGCGTCCGGGCCCCGGTGCGACAAAAGGGCGGCTTCGGCCGCCCTTTCTTACGTCGGGCCGGGCGCCCCCGCCCAGGCGGCAGGGGTCAGGACAAGGACCCCGCGGCTGGCGGCGCGCCGGGCCAGCCGCAACAGCGCCTTGTCCCGGGTGAACAGATACCGAGCAGGCCGCGCCAGCGCGAAGTCGATGAACTTCTGGTCGTCCGGATCGGTGCACCACAACGCGCCCGCCGGGGCCATCGGCATCGCGGGCAGGAGCATGCAATTGCTTGCTGCGCGCACCATGGCATCCGCGCGCCGACCGTCCCAGCGTTCCGGCAGGGGGCGCGTCAGAACGTCGGCCAACTCGTCGAGCATCGCCTGCGTCGCGACCCAGGTCAGGGCGGACGCGGCGATCGCCGCCGACAGCGGCCGCACCGAGGGCTCGTCGAAGACGAGCCAGTCGAGCAGCACGTTGGTGTCGATCACTGCCTCGGCCGGCCGGGCGGGGAGGTGGGGCGGGGGAGAGTGCACGGATGGTTCGGGAGGCTTGCTCATGAAGCGGACGCACGAATATAATCGCGGGCTTTTCGGCAGTTTGCAGCTGCGCTTGGCCACAACAGTGGGGCCAGGCGATCTTCCGGATCTCGGCGTCGAACCTTCGTGGTCGGCGCTTTTTGTGCTTCCGGAAGCCCGTATCGGCGCCCGCGGGCGCGGGCCGGGGCTCCTGTCGATGAGCGCGTGACTTCAAACGGGAACAAGTTACCTATGCCAACCATCAACCAGCTCGTGCGCCATGGCCGTGAGGTCGAGGCCACCAAGAGCAAGTCGCCTGCGATGCAGAACTGCCCGCAGCGTCGCGGGGTCTGCACCCGCGTGTACACCACGACGCCCAAGAAGCCGAACTCCGCGCTGCGGAAGGTCGCGAAGGTGCGCCTCACGAACGGTTTCGAGGTCATCTCGTACATCGGCGGCGAGGGTCACAACCTGCAGGAGCACAGCGTCGTGCTGGTGCGCGGCGGCCGGGTCAAGGACCTGCCGGGTGTGCGCTACCACATCGTGCGCGGTTCGCTCGACCTGCAGGGCGTCAAGGATCGCAAGCAGTCGCGTTCGAAGTACGGCGCGAAGCGTCCGAAGAAGGCCTGATCGTCTTCGGGTCCGACGGGCCCGTGTGTATTGCCAGTGACCCGGATGCGGGTCGTGTCGCGGTGCCAGCCGGCTGAATGCCGGGGCGCCGAGTAAGTGGGGGGTCCGTTGCGTGATTCCCCGGGCCCGGACGGCATGCCGTCCGGTGCCAACTGAAGCTGAGAAGGAAGAGTCCCATGCCACGTCGTCGCGAAGTACCGAAGCGCGAGATCCTGCCTGATCCGAAGTTCGGGTCGGTCGATCTGTCCAAGTTCATGAACGTCATCATGGAGTCCGGCAAGAAGGCCGTGGCCGAGCGCATCATCTATGGCGCGCTGGACCAGGTCGAGAAGAAGGCCGGCAAGGACCCGCTCGAGATCTTCATGATCGCGATCAACAACGTGAAGCCGATGGTCGAGGTCAAGTCCCGCCGCGTCGGCGGTGCGAACTACCAAGTTCCCGTGGAAGTTCGCCCCGTTCGCCGGCTGGCCCTGGCCATGCGCTGGCTGAAGGAAAGCGCGCGCAAGCGCGGCGAGAAGTCGATGGCCGCGCGCCTGGCCAACGAACTGCTCGAGGCCAGCGAAGGCCGCGGCGGCGCGATGAAGAAGCGCGACGAAGTCCACCGCATGGCCGAGGCCAACAAGGCGTTCTCGCACTTCCGCTTCTAAGCGCGCCATCCGGGCTCGGCGCACCGAGCCGCTCAATGTCCTCCGGCCGCCCCGCAGGGTTTGTACTGACCCGAGGGCGGCCCCTGTATTTGGAGTGAATCATGTCC
>NZ_JBOZRT010000005.1:0-61307 GCF_050789165.1 Azospirillum sp. | reverse complement strand
CCTGCTCGTAGCTGGTGACCAGGCACGGCATGAGGCCGAGGTTGGTCTCCGGCACCTCGCCGCCGGCGTAGGGCATCGGGTAGAGCGACAGGTCGAGCGCGCCCTTGCGCATGGCGCTGAACTGCGCCAGCGTCTTCATCAGCGACGAGCCGGGGTACAGCTCGAACCTCAGCTGTCCGGCGGTGCGCTTCTCCACCTCGGCGGCGAAGCGGCGGCACATGCGGTCGCGGAAATCGCCCTCGTCGAGGGTGCCGCCGGGGAACTGGTGCGAAATCTTCAGCACCTTGGCGTCGGCGGCCCAGCCCAGGCGGCTGGCCGCGACGATCGCCGGGGCGGCCAGCATGCCGCCCAGAACCGTGCGTCGGGTCGTGGTCATTGTCTTGTTTTCCTCCCAGCGCCGCTGCGCCCGTCTCACGCGGGCTCGTCGCGGCTCGACATCGTCACCATAACCGATGATGCGGACACGATACTATTCGTGTTTGCCGCATCTTCTGTACGATGTATGCCGGGGCCGGGAGGTCAGTAGTGCGGCGGCGGCCGGTCGTCCTGCGGCGAGCGCTCGGCCCCGGCCTCCAGCAGCATCAGGCGCTCCCGCAGGCGGCGGACCTGGGCGGTCAGCAGGTCGATGGCCCGCCCCTGCTCGAACACCACGGACGACAGCTCCTCGGCCATGCGCTCGTGGTGGGCGAGGCGGCTTTCCAGGTCGATGAGGCGGCGTTCGACGGCCTTGTCCATGCGGGCGCTCCCGAGGTTGCGGGGCGCAGCTTTAGGCGAAGCGGCGTGACGGCGCAACGCCGGCGCTGTTGTGCCGGCCATGAGACTGGACTGGCTGACCGATCCCGCCAAGGAACGCGCCGCGCTGAGCGGCGCCGATCCGCACGCCCTGACCGCCGCCTGCGCCCTGATGGCCGCCGCCGAGGGGGCCGATCCCGCCGGCATCCGCGCCCGCCTCGACGGCCTGGGCGACGCGCCCGCCTTCGACGCGACCCTGGAGCGGCTGCGCGGCGACGCCGCCGTGGCGGACGAGGAGGCGCTGGCCGCGGTGCGCGCCGTGAAGGGCGACGCGGAGGCCGCCAAGCGCGTCGCGCGGGGCTGCTGCGCGCTGGCGAGCGCCGACGGCGACCTCGCCCCGGCGCAGGCTGACGCCGCCCGCCGGATCTGCGAGGCGCTGAACCTCAGCCCGACGCAGTTCGGCCTGTAAGAACGCGCTTGACCTTTCCATCGCTGGAAGCCTGAGGCTTGGGACAGCAACCCATGGAGGACCACATGCTGAAGCTGAAAGTGAAGGGAATGACCTGCGGCCACTGCGCCCAGACGGTGACCAAGGCGGTCGAGGCGCTGCCGGCCGTGGAGCGCGCGGTGGTCGACCTGTCTGCCGGCGAGGTCGCGGTGGAGGGCGCCGCCGGCGAGGCGGCGGTGCGGCAGGCCATCGAGGACGCCGGCTACGAGGTGCAGGGCCTCGCGGCGTGACGCACCTCTCCTCTGCGTTTTGCCCTTGACCTTCCCATGATTGGAAGGCCCATCTGATGGGGCAGCACGACACGAGGAGAGCCATCATGGCCGAGACCGCTGCGCAGACCCGCCCCGCCCCCGACTTCGACATCGGAATCGAGGGGATGACCTGCGCGTCCTGCGTCGGGCGCGTGGAGAAGGCGATCCGCAAGGTGCCGGGGGTGGCCGAGGTGTCGGTCAATCTGGCGACCGAGAAGGCCCGCGTCACCTTCGCCGACGGCGCGGCCAACCCGCAAGGCGTGGTCGCCGCCATCGAGGCCGCGGGCTACCAGCCGGCCTCGGCCGCGTTCGACCTGCAGGTCGGCGGCATGACCTGCGCGTCGTGCGTGGCGCGGGTCGAGAAGGCGCTGAAGAAGGTGCCGGGCGTCACGCAAGCGAGCGTCAACCTCGCCACCGAGCGTGCCCACGTCGCCGGCCACGGCCTCGCGCTCGCCGACCTGATCGCCGCCGTCGAGCGCGCCGGCTACGAGGCGGCGCCGGTGGCGGAACAGACCGCCGCTACCCCGCCCGCGGAGGCCCGCAGCGGGCGCGAGCTGCGCCACGTGCTGATCGCCGCGGCGCTGTCGGCGCCGCTGGTGGTGGGGATGGTGGGCGACCTGCTGGGCGCTCCCCTGATGCTGCCCGCCTGGGCGCAGTTCGCGCTGGCGACGCCGGTGCAGGTCTGGCTGGGCTGGCGCTTCTACGCGGCGGCCTGGAAGGCGGTGCGCGCCGGGGCCGGCAACATGGACCTGCTGGTGGCGCTGGGCACCTCGGCGGCCTGGGGGCTCAGCGTCTACACGTGGCTGACGGCGCACGCCGGGCACACGCCGCACCTGTATTTCGAGGCGTCGGCGGTGCTCATCACCTTCGTGCTGCTCGGCAAGTGGCTGGAGGCGCGCGCCAAGGGCCAGACCGCCGCCGCCATCCGCGCGCTGATGGGCCTGCGGCCCGACACGGCGCGGGTGCGGCGCGGCGGCGCCGAGACCGAGATTCCCGTCGATCAGGTGCGCGTCGGCGACATGGTGGTGATCCGCCCCGGCGAGCGCGTGCCGGTGGACGGCCGCGTCGTCGAGGGCGCCGGCAGCGTCGATGAATCCATGCTGACCGGCGAGCCGCTGCCGGTGGAGAAGGCGGCGGGCGCCCCGGTCACCGGCGGCTCGATCAACGTGGACGGCCTGCTGACCGTCGAGACGACCGCGGTGGGCGCCGAGACCATGCTGGCGAAGATCGTCCGGCTGGTGGAGGGCGCGCAGGCCTCCAAGGCGCCGATCCAGCGGGCGGTGGACCGGGTCAGCGCGGTGTTCGTGCCGGTGGTGCTGGGCATCGCGCTGGCGACCTTCGCGGCGTGGTGGGCGCTGGGCTATGGCGTCGAGGCGGCGGTGATCACCGCGGTGTCGGTGCTGGTCATCGCCTGCCCGTGCGCGCTGGGCCTCGCCACGCCGACCAGCATCATGGTCGGCACCGGCGCCGCCGCCCGGCACGGCATCCTGATCAAGGACGCCGAGGCGCTGGAGCGGGCGCACGCCGTCACCGCCGTCGCCTTCGACAAGACCGGCACGCTGACCGAGGGCAAGCCGCGCGTCACCGACCTGATCGCCGCGGACGAGGCGGAGCTGCTGCGCCTCGCCGCCACGCTGCAGCAGGGCAGCGAGCACCCGCTGGCCCACGCGGTGCGCGAGCGGGCGGCCGGGCAGGGCCTCGGCAGCCTGGCAGATTTCAAAGCGCTGGCCGGGCGCGGCGTGTCGGGCGTGGTGGACGGGCGGCCGGTGCTGCTCGGCACCCGCCGTCTGATGGCCGAGAGCGGAATCGCCGACGCGGAGCTGGAGGCGCGCGCCGCGCTGCTGGAGTCCGACGGCCGCACGGTGTCGTGGCTGGCGGCGGACGGGCGGGCGCTCGGCCTGATCGCCTTCGGCGACACGGTGAAGGCGGCGGCGCGGAGCGCCGTGCGGGCGCTGCACGACCAGGGCATCGAGGCGGTGATGGTCACCGGCGACAGCCGGGGCGCCGCCCAGGCGGTTGCAAGCGAGTTGGGCATCGACCGCGTCTTCGCCGAGGTGCTGCCCGGCGACAAGGCGGCCGTGGTGGCGTCCCTCAAGGCCGAGGGCAAGGTGGTGGCGATGGTCGGCGACGGCATCAACGACGCGCCGGCGCTGGCCGCCGCCGACGTCGGCATCGCCATGGCGACCGGCACCGACGTGGCGATGCACACCGCCGGCGTCACGCTGATGCGCGGCGACCCGGTGCTGGTCGGCGGCGCCATCGACGTGTCGCGGCGGACCTATTCGAAGATCCGCCAGGGCCTGTTCTGGGCCTTCATCTACAACCTCGTCGGCATTCCGCTGGCGGCGCTGGGCCTGCTGAACCCGGTGCTGGCCGGCGGCGCCATGGCCTTGAGCTCGGTCAGCGTGGTGCTCAACGCGCTGACGCTGCGGGGGTGGAAGCCCCGGGGGGATCGGTGATGAACATCGGGGAAGCCGCCAAGGCGTCGGGCGTCAACGCCAAGCTGATCCGCTATTACGAGTCCATCGGCCTGATCCCGGAGGCCGGCCGCACCGCCGCCGGCTACCGGGTCTACACGGCGCAGGAGGTGCGCATCCTGCGCTTCGTCAAGCGGGCGCGCACGCTGGGCTTCAGCATCGAGCGCATCCAGGCGTTGGTCGGCCTGTGGCGCGACAAGCACCGCGCCAGCGCCGAGGTGAAGCGCATCGCGCTGGAGCACGTGGACGAGCTGGAGGCCAAGATCGCCGAGATGCGCGCCATGGCCGACACGCTGCGCGAGCTGGCCGACGCCTGCCACGGCGACGACCGCCCGGACTGCCCGATCCTGCGCGACCTGGAGGAGGCCGGGACGGCCTGCTGCGGGCACGGCCAGCCGGCGTGAGGCCAACCGTCACGCCGGCTGCAACGCGGCGCGCGCGGTGCGCAGGACGGCCTTCGTGATGTCGGCCAGCGTGCGGCTCGCGATGCGGCTGCGCTGCCAGAACAGCGGCACGTCCAGCGGCTGCTCCGGGACGAGAGCGGCCAGCCGCCCGTCGCGCAGGTGTCCGGCCACCAGCATCTCCGGGTTCATGCCCCAGCCGAGCCCGGCCAGCGCCGCGTCGACGAACGCCTGCGACGAGGGCAGCCAGTGGGTCGGTGAGGCGATCTCCGTTCCGAACGCCTGCCGGGTCCACTGCGCCTGCAGCCGGTCCTTGCTGTTGAAGGTCAGGCGCGGCGCGCGGGCGAGGGAGGCGCCGTCCACTCCCTCGGGGAAATGCCGGCGGACGAACGCCGGGCTGGCGGTCGCGACGTAGCGCAGGGCACCCAGAGGCGTGCTGTCGCAGCCCTGCACCGGCTTGACGCTGGCCGTCACCGCCGCCAGGACCTCGCCCCGGCGCAGCCAGTCGGCGCTGTGCTCCTGGTCGTCGAGGACGAGGTCGAACAGGCAGTCCGGCGTCTCCGCCATCGCCGCGACGAACCATGTGGCGAGGCTGTCCGCGTTTACCGCGAGGCGCACGGTCACCGGCGGCGCGTCGTGCCGGATGTCCGGAAGCCCATGGCGCAGTTCGCTTTCCAGGAGCGCCACCTGCTCCGCGTGCTGGCACAGGCGCTGGCCCGCCGGCGTGCCGGTGCAGGGGCTGCCCCGCACCACCAGGATCGTCCCCAGCCGCTCCTCCAGGAGCTTCACGCGCTGGGACACCGCCGAGGGGGTGACGTGGAGCTGCTGCGCGGCCCGTTCGAAGCTGCCGGTGCGGATGACGGCCGCCAGCGCGGCGAGCAGCGCGTAATCCAGCATGGATTGAATCGGCTTTCTGTTCGGCGTGAACGTTTTGTTCCGTCATCCCCGCGAAGGCGGGGATCCATAATTTTCAATGCGTTATGCCATGGCAGTTATGGATCCCCGCCTTCGCGGGGATGACGATGAAGGACGTTGCGGCGGCTTGGGAAAGCTCATTAGCGTTCCTTAACTCAGGAAAGGACCTTTAATTATTCTAATCCAGGCGGCCGTGCTAGCGGAAGGACATCGCCACCGGAAGGGTCCGCCATGCTGTCCGCCTTCGTTCCCGGCCTGCTGCTGGGCCTCAGCCTGATCGTCGCCATCGGCGCGCAGAACGCCTTCGTGCTCCGCCAGGGCCTGCGTGGCGAACACATCCTGGCGGTCTGCCTGACCTGCGCGGTGTCCGACGCCGTGCTGATCGTGGCGGGGGTCGGCGGCTTCGCCCAGGCCAACGCCTGGGTGCCCTGGCTGGAGACGGCGACGCGGTACGCCGGTGCGGCCTTCCTGCTGGCCTACGGCCTGCGCAGCTTCCGGGCGGCGGTCCGCGCGGACGGCGCGCTGACGCCGGCGGCGGCGGTTCCGCCCGGCCTCGGCGCGACGCTGGCGACCTGCCTCGCGCTGACGTGGCTGAATCCGCACGTCTACCTGGACACGGTGGTGCTGGTCGGCTCGGTGTCCACGCAGTTCGCGGCGGGCAAGCACGCCTTCGCGCTCGGGGCGATGACGGCGTCCTTCCTGTTCTTCTTCGCGCTGGGCTACGGCGCGCGCCTGCTGCGGCCCGTCTTCGCCCGGCCGGGGGCGTGGCGGGTGCTGGATGCCGGCATCGGCACCGTCATGTGCGCGATCGCCGCAACGCTGGTGGTGCGGGCCTGACGGTTGCGGCTGCGCGCCGGCTGCGCTATAGGGGGCACCGCGTTTCATCCGAGTTCGGATATTTTGCCATGACCACAGACACTTTGGCGGCCGATCGGGCCCACGTCCGCCGCGCCACCGCCATCGGCGGCTTCGCGATCCTCCTGTGGTCGACGCTGGCGCTGCTGACCACGCTGTCGGGGGACATCCCGCCGTTCCAGCTGGTCGCCATGTCCTTCGTCCTCGCCTTCCTGGTCGGCACCGCGGCGGCGGCGGCGCGCGGGCGCAGCGTGGTGGCGCCGCTGCGCCAGCCCTGGCCGGTGTGGCTGCTGGGGGTGGGCGGGCTGTTCGGCTACCACTTCTTCTACTTCCTGGCCTTCCGTCTGGCGCCGGACGCGGCGGTCGAGGTCAACCTGCTGAACTACCTGTGGCCGCTGCTGATCGTGCTGTTCTCGGCGCTGCTGCCGGGGCACCGGCTGACCGCGGGGCACGTGCTGGGCGGGCTGCTCGGGCTGGCCGGGACGGCGCTGCTGGTGACCGGCAAGGGGCGCGGCCTGAGCATCGAGGCGGCCTACCTGCCCGGCTACGCGTCGGCGGCGGCGTGCGCGGTGGTGTGGTCGGCCTATTCGGTGCTGTCGCGCCGCTTCGGCCACGTGCCGACCGAGGCGGTGGGCGGCTTCTGCCTCGCCACCGCGGTGCTGGCGGGGCTGTGCCACCTGGCGTTCGAGGCGACCGTGGTGCCGGGGGCCATGGAATGGCTGGCGGTGCTGCTGCTCGGCACCGGGCCGGTGGGCGCGGCGTTCTTCGTCTGGGACCACGGGGTGAAGCGCGGCGACATCCGGGCGCTGGGCGCCCTGTCCTACGCGACGCCGCTGCTGTCCACCTTTCTGCTGATCCTGTTCGGCCGCGCCGAGGCGGGCTGGACCGTGTGGGCGGCCTGCGGGCTGATCGTCGGCGGCGCGGTGATGGCGAGCTGGGACATGCTGCGGCCGCGGGGATGATGGGGAGCGACGGAGGACTCCGGCGCCAACCGCATCCCGACGGTCAGGGGCATTTCACGTTCAGGAAGTTCTCCGGGAAACGGGCCTGCGGATAGCATCTTTTGTCGATCTTCGCGCGAGCCAGATTCCTGGCCTTCCGGAAATCCGCGCGGCTGAGGTCGGCTCCGCCGAAATCTGCTCCGGCGACGTCCGCGTCGTCGAAGATCGCCCCGCTCAGCCCGGCGCTCTTGAAGCTGGCTTTTCTGAGATTCGCGCCGGTAAAGTTCGCCACGTGATCGTAGCGCATCCAATCCCACCAGCAATCCTTCGAGGTCAATTCTTCCGACCAGCCGTGCTCCTTCTCGTCGTCGCATGAGCTGTTCGGGTCGGCATGGTGATTGCCGCTCTTGGATTGTCCGAAAGCCATCCAGTCGCCAAAGGACGTCCCGTCGAAAAAGGCACCTTCGAAGTTCGCATAACGCATATCGGCACCCAGCAGCACCGCTCCGGAAAACCACGCGCGCTGGTATCCGGTGCTGCCATGAAAGTTCGGGCGAACGAGGGTGAGGTGCCTGAAGTCCACCACGCGGAAGCGGTTGTCGTCGCTCACGGTGCGCCAGCCAAGGACATTGATCGCGGCCTGCACGTCGGGCGTGATGTTCGCGTAATGCACGGCGTCCTGGCGTTGAACCAGAGGCGGTTCCTGTCCGGCGTGCTGCTGCACATACAAAAGGAGGGTTGGGAATACGGTTTGGTCGAGATCGGCCGAAACCGTGACGATGCTTCCCATGGAATATATGGCGGAGGTCTTGTCCACGACCGACTCATGGGAGAGCCTGGAGATATAGGAGTCCAGCTGAGATATGGAATCCTTCCTTAGCCGGTCTGCCCGGTCCTGCGATTCCTTGCTGGCCTTTTCCGATCCCTCATCAATGTCTTTGTAGACGCCATAGGAAAAGGCAATGACCGCCCCAACGGCTGTGGCCGTCGCGGAAAGGATGGTTCGATGGCGATCTTCCGCCTCGCCGCGCTCCTTGTCCGTCGCGTATGTCCTGTCTTTCGTCAATCGCGCGGGAACATACAGATACATGACCGCGTAAAGTGCGGAAAACACCGCCACGCCGATGAAGAGATAAACCACCATGGCGCTCTCGCTTGGCTCGTCGCGATCGCCAAGCTTTTCATGAATCAGGCGTGGTCGCAATAATACGCTGTATATTGGTCTTTAGGCGTGCCTTACGCATACGCCGCTGGGGCGGTGAATACTGTGGTATGTTTGCGAACTCTTGAGGAGCGTGGCCACGCGCCGTTACCCCGGCTCCCAGCCCTCCGGGGCCATCTCGAACCCGGCGAACTCGAACGCCGGGGAGACGGTGCAGCCGACCAGGACCCAGCCCTCCAGCGGGCGCGCCGCCTGCCAGGCGTGCGGCGGCACCACGGCCTGCGGGCGCTGGCCGCCCGGAAGGTCCATGCCCAGCACGTGCCGCGTCACCGTGCGGCCATCCTCGCTGACCGACAGCTCCAGGGCACCGCCGGCGTGCCAGTGCCACATCTCCACGGCGTCCACCCGGTGCCAGTGCGAGCGCTCGCCGGCGCGCAGCAGGAAGAAGATGCCGGTCTTCACGCCGCGCCCGCCGTCCCCGGCGGTGTGGCGGTAGGTCTCGACGTAGTGGCCGCCCTCGGGGTGCGGCTGCATCCCGAGGGTGGCGATGATGCGCTCCGGCGTCAGCGGCTCCGTCATGGTGTCGACCTGGGCGTCAGGCCGGCGGCATGGTGCGGCGGAAGCTGTCGCGGTCCGAGGCCTTGTCGAACCACGCCGTGAGCTTCGGCCGGCCGGGGCGCCAATCCTCGCTCGCGAAGCGGAAGTCGAGGTAGCCGAGCGCCGCCAGGATCGCCAGCGTGCCGATGGTCGGGTTCGGCGGCAGCATGTCGGCGAAGGAGTTCAGCGTGTCGCAGGCGCGGGCGACGGCGACGCGCTGCCGCTCCATCCAGGAGGGCGACTTCTCGCCGTCCGGGCGGTTGCCCTCCAGGCGGCGCAGGATGGCGGCGTCGCAGATGCCGTCGGCCAGCGCCTGCTGGCGCAGCGCCGACCAGCGCGCCGGGCCGGGGGCCGGGAACAGCCGCGGGCCGTCGTGCAGGGTGTCCAGGTACTCGCAGATCACCGGGCTGTCGTACAGCGTCGGGCCGGCCGGCAGGATCAGCGCCGGCACCTTGCCCAGCGGGTTGTCGTTCGGCAGGTCGGTCTCCGGCGACCAGGCGTCGGTGTTCTCCAGCTCGATCGCGGAGTCGAGGCCGCATTCGATGGCGACCATCATCACCTTGCGCACGTAGGGCGAGGTGGCGCTGTAGCGCAGCTTCATGGGGTGTGTCCCTCCCGTTGTCGGACGGGGATCTTAGAGCACGAGGGAAGCGGCGGAAACCCTCAGAACCGGTCCTTGCGGCCGCGGATCTCGGCGAACACCGCCACCGGGTCGGCGCCGGCCATGCCCACCGCCGCCTGCACGGCCGGATCGTCGGCGCGCAGGAACGGGTTGGTGCGCTTCTCCGCGCCCAGGTCGGCGGGAATCGTCGGCTCGCCGCGCTCGCGCTGCCCCGTGATCGTCGTGAGGCGGTCGGCCAGCTCGCGGTTGTCCGGATCGACGGTGACGGCGAAGCGGGCGTTGGACAGCGTGTACTCGTGCCCGCAGTACACGCGGGTGTCGTCGGGAAGCGCCCGCAGCCTGGACAGCGAGTTCCACATCTGCGCCGGGGTGCCCTCGAACAGCCGGCCGCAGCCCAGCGCGAACAGCGTGTCGCCGCAGAACAGCGCGCCGGCATCGGCGAAGTGGAAGGCGATGTGTCCGGAGGTGTGGCCGGGCACCGCGATGACGCGCGCCGCGTGCGAACCGAACGATGCGGTCTCGCCATCCTCCAGCGCGATGTCCATATCCTGGATGCGGTGGGAGTCGGCGCGCGCGCCGATGACCGGGCAGCCGAAGCGTTCCTTCAGCGTCCGGTTGCCGCCGACGTGGTCGGGGTGGTGGTGGGTGTTGAGGATGTGGGTGAGGCGCCAGCCGCGCCGCTCCAGCTCCCGCAGCACCGGGGCCGCGTCGCCGGGGTCCACGACGCCGACATTGTCGCCGTCGCGGATCAAATAGATGTAATTGTCGTTGAACGCCGGAACGAGGTGGATTTCCATGGTCCTGCTGTCCTCCCCTTGGATCTGCGCCAAACCGTGAGCGTCATGTACACCGATATTGTCGACCTCCGGGAGTTCTACGAGTCCAGCCTGGGCCAGGTGGCGCGGCGCATGGTGCGCCGGCGCATCCGCCAGATGTGGCCGGACCTCCGGGGGCAGATCGTGCTGGGCGTCGGCTACACCACGCCGTTCCTGCGCCCCTTCCGCGACGAGGCCGACCGGGTGCTGGCGGTGATGCCGGCCTCGCAGGGGATCAGCTTCTGGCCGCGGGAGGGGCCGAACGTCGTCTGCCTCAGCGACGAGGCGGAGCTTCCCTTCGGCGACATGTCGGTGGACCGCGTGCTGCTGGTGCACGGGTTGGAGGGCACCGAGCAGCTGCGCCCGATGATGCGCGAGATCTGGCGGGTGCTGGCCGGCGGCGGGCGGCTGCTGGCGGTGGTGCCGAACCGGCGCGGGCTGTGGGCGCGCGCCGACTGGACGCCGTTCGGCCACGGCTTCCCCTATTCGCCCTCGCAGCTCAAGCAGGTGCTGCGCGACACCATGTTCGTGCCGGAGCGCACCGGGCACGCGCTGTTCATCCCGCCGGTGCGCTCGCGCTTCCTGCTGCGCTCCGCCCCGGCGTGGGAGGAGGTCGGCGAGCGCTGGTTCAAGGCCTTCGCCGGCGTCACCATGATCGAGGCGTCCAAGCAGATCTTCGCC
The DNA here is from genome assembly GCF_050789165.1 of Azospirillum sp. NCBI lineage: Bacteria > Pseudomonadati > Pseudomonadota > Alphaproteobacteria > Rhodospirillales > Azospirillaceae > Azospirillum > Azospirillum sp. The sequence goes on along the minus strand of NZ_JBOZRT010000005.1, from coordinate 50,350 downwards.
GGCGTGGCGCGCCGGGCGCAGCCGGTGAAGCGCCGCCTGATCGTGCCGCTGCCCGGCGGCGCCGCCCCGGCGGCCCGGCGCCTGCGGCCGGACGGCGCGTAGGCTCCCGTCCCGGTCGGCAGGTATGCCGTTTGCTGGCCCCGGCCATGAGCGTAGGTCCGCCGTGGCATCGCGCCCGTTTCACTAAAATTTAATTAGATGCCTAATTTATAGGCTGGGTGCGCAGTGACGGGCCTCCGGCCGGTTGGGAGAAGGGCGATGTCGTTGAACAACGTGCGGGTTGTGAACAAGATCCTGCTGACGCTTGCCTTGGTGGCGGTTCTCGCCCTGGGCTTGACCGGCGCGGCGCTTGTTGCGCTGAAGGGCATGGACCGGAACTACACCAAGCTCCTCGACGGCGAGGCCACGGCCTCGCTGTGGCTGGCGCGGTCCAATTCGCTGCTGAACGCCACCGCGCGCGACGTCTACCTCATGATCGCCGAACAGGACGAGGCGAAGGTGCGCAAGGCGGCCGAGGCGCTGGACAGCGACGCCCGGGGCACGATCGAGCGCATGGAGAAGGCCCTGGTGGCGCTGCCGGACCTCCGCGCCGACGCGCAGACCCTGCGCCAGAGCATCGAGGGGCTGAAGCGCGTCGCCGACGAGGTCAAGCTGGACGCCCTGAAGAACAACGACGCGGCGGCCCAGCGGGTCGTGGCGGAGCGCTTCGACCCGGCCTACATGGACGCCCGCCTGATGTTCCGCGCGCTGATCGACCGCGTCGACCGGCAGCTGCAGGCCGCGTCCGACCAGGTGACCGTCGACGCCAACGCCGCCAGCACCTGGATGCTGATCGTCGCCGGCGTCGGCGTGGTGGTCTGCTTCGGCGTGGCGATCCTGCTGGCGCGCCGGACCATCGCCGCGCCGATCGAGCGGATCACCGTGACCATGCACGACCTCGCCGCCGGCAAGCTGGACGTCGCGGTGGACGGCGCCGAGCGCGGCGACGAGATCGGCGGCATGGCCCGGGCCGTCCAGGTCTTCAAGGACAACGCGGTGGAACGCGTCCGCCTGGAGGCGGCGGCGGCCGAGGAGCGCCAGGGCAAGGAGCGGCGCGCCGCCGAGGTCGAGCGGCTGATCCGCTCCTTCGAGCAGAGCGTGAGCGGCATCCTCGCCACCGTGGCCTCCGCCACCACCGAGCTGGAGCGCACGGCCGAGAGCATGACGGACACGGCCCACCGCACCAACGAGCGCGCCACGGCGGCCGCGGCGGCGGCCGAGGAGGCCTCGACCAACGTGCAGACCGTGGCGTCGGCGACCGAGGAGCTGACCGCGTCCATCGGCGAGATCAGCGCCCAGGTGGCGCGCTCCACCTCCATCGCCAACCAGGCGGTGGGTGAGGCCGACCAGACCAACGCCCGCGTCCAGGGTCTGGTGGAGCAGGCGCAGCGGATCGGCGAGATCGTCCAGCTGATCAACGACATCGCCAGCCAGACCAACCTGCTGGCCCTCAACGCCACGATCGAGGCGGCGCGGGCCGGCGAGATGGGCAAGGGCTTCGCCGTGGTGGCGAGCGAGGTCAAGCACCTCGCCAACCAGACCGCCAAGGCGACCGAGGACATCGGCCAGCAGATCGCCGCCATGCAGGGCGCCACCAACGGCGCCGCGCAGGCGATCGGCGGCATCGGGCGGACCATCGCCACGGTCAGCGAGGTGGCGACCTCCATCGCCTCGGCCATCGAGGAGCAGGGGGCGGCGACCTCGGAGATCGCCCGCAACGTGCAGGAAGCCGCCGGCGGCACCCGCGCCGTCAGCACCAACGTCGCCGACGTCAGCGAGGCGGCGACGCACACCGGCGCGGCGGCCTCGCAGGTGCTCGGCGCGTCGGGCGAACTGGCCCGGCAGGCCGATCACCTGAAGGGCGAGATCGAGCGCTTCCTCTCCGGCATCCGCGCCGCGTGACCGGCTGTCCGGGACGCGCATGTATCCCTGCGCTCTCCTTAACCGTCATCCCCGCGAAAGCGGGGATCCAGCGAGTCCGGCAACTCCTTGATTGTGCAACGTTCCCTGGATCCCCGCTTTCGCGGGGATGACGGGAATGGTGACGTGGACGGGATTGCGCAAAGCCCCATCGGGGGAGGGGCCTTCACGTCTTACCCCCGCATCTGCCGCAGAACCTCGCCGACCCGGTCGCCGAGGCCGGTGACGCGGCTGGTCAGGCCCTGCGCCAGGGAGCCCAGCTGCTCCAGCGTGTCGGTAGCGCCGGCGACGGAGCGCTCGGCGTCGGCGATGCTGCGGCCGGCCCGCGCGGCGTCGTCGCGCGAGCGGCCCAGGTCGCTCGACACCGCGGCGGTCAGGCCGGCCTGCTCGCCGATGGCCGAGGCGACGGTGTCGTTGATGCCCTGGATCGACTGGATGGTGCCGTGGATGCGCGACAGCGCGTCGTCCACCGCCGCGGTCTCGCGCTGCAGGTTGGCGACCTGCTCGGCGATCTGCTTGGTGGCGTCGGCGGTCTGCCGCGACAGCGCCTTCACCTCGTTGGCGACCACCGCGAAGCCCTTGCCCGCCTCGCCCGCGCGGGCGGCCTCGATCGTGGCGTTGAGGGCCAGCAGGTTGGTCTGGCTGGCGATGGCGTTGATCAGCTTGACCACGCTGGCGATCTGCTCGGCCGCGGCGCGCAGCGAGGTCATCACCGTGGTCGCGCGCTCGGAATCGGTGGTGGCGGCGGCGCTGATCTCGCGGGCCTTGGCGGTGTCCTGGGCGATGCGGTCGGCGGTGGCGGTCAGCCGCTCGACGCTGGCGGCGATGCTGCCGACCGAGGTCTCCAGGGCCCGCGCCGCGGCGCCGGCCTCCGCCGACTGGCGGCGCACCTCGCCGTTGGCGCTGCGCACGCCGCCGACCGCCTGGTCCAGGCGCCGGGCGACGTCCGCCGCCTCGCCGACCACGCCGCCGACGTCGCGCTCCAGCCGGCCGGACAGTTCGCGCAGCAGCTGGCCGCGCTGCGCTTCGGCCACCTCGGCGCGGATCATCGAGGACGCCCACTGCCGGGCGATGCGGGCGTAGCGCTTGGCCTGCTCGACCGGGCCGGCGACGCCCAGGCTGCCGATGCGCTGCCCGTCGAGGTCGAGCGCGCAGTTGAAGCCTTCGCGCATGATGCCGCCGGAGCGCGCCGCCTCGTCCTTGCTGACCGCGCGCTCGTCGATGCGGCGCGCCATGATCTCCGCGGCGGTGGCGTGCGTCTGGCCGACGCGCTCGCGGGCCGAGGAGGCGATGATCGTCCCGCCCGGGCCCATGAAGGAGACGGTCACCTCCAGTTCGCGGGCGATGTGGTCGCAGATGTCCTGGGCGATCTTCGCGCTGAGTTCCACGGCGTTGCTCCCTATGCGTATCGTGGTGCTACTTTAGTCGGTGCGCGTTAACGGCGTGTTGCGGTTGTACGCAAAAGGAGCGGCGATGGGAAAGGTGCGTGTGCTGGTGCTGCCGGGCCTCGGAGGGTCGGGGCCGGACCACTGGCAGAGCCGGTTCGTGCGGGAGAATCCCGGCTTCCAGCGGGTCGAGCAGGCGGACTGGGACCGGCCCGACCGCGCCGCCTGGATCGCCGCGCTGGAGGACGCCGTGACCGCGGCGCCCGAACCCGTGGTGCTGGTGGCGCACAGCATGGCCTGCGCGCTGGTGGCGCACTGGGCGCGCGAGGGCTCGGCCGGCCGTGTCGCCGCCGCCATGCTGGTGGCGCCCTCCGACGTGGAGTCGGACACGCGGGTGCCGCCGGAGGTGCGCGTCTTCGCGCCGATCCCCACCGACCCGCTGCCCTTCCCGGCGGTGGTGCTGGCCGGCCGCAACGATCCCTATTGCGCCGTCGAGCGCGCCTGCGGTTTCGCGGCGCTGTGGGGGGCGGACTTCATTGACGCCGGCGACGTCGGCCACATCAACGTCGCCTCCGGGCACGGCCCCTGGCCGGAGGGCGAGCGGCTGCTGAAGGACCTGATCAAGCAGGCGGAGGGGTGACCCCCCTCTCCCCTCGAGGGAGAGGGGCTTTGGCTCACCCCGCGTTGCGTCTTCCCTGCGCCAGCAGCTGCCCGACCAGCGCCCGCAGCGCGCCCGGCCGCACCGGCTTGTAGAGCACCGGGCAGCCGGCGGCCTCGGCGGCGGCGCGCACGGCCGGGCTGCGGTCGGCGGTGACCAGGGCCGCGGGCACCGGCACGGCAAAGCCGGCGCGCAACGCCTCCAGCGACTCCAGCCCGGTGATGCCGCGGCCGAGGTGGTAGTCGGACAGGATCAGGTCCGGCACCCGGCCGTCCAGCGCGGCGCGCGCCTGTTCCGCCGTGGCGCCGGTGATCACGCGGCACGACCAGCCGGACAGCAGGTGCTCGGTCGCCTGGGCGATGGCGGGCTCGTTCTCCAGGCACAGCACCAGGGCGCCCTGCATGTCGCGCCCGCGGGCGCGGGGGGCCAAGGTGCGGACCACCGCCGGCTCGGCGCTGAGGGGCACCTGCACGGCGAACACGCTGCCCCGGCCGACCACCGAGCGCACGGTGACCCGGTGGCCGAGGATGGTGGACAGCCGCTCGACGATGGCGAGGCCGAGCCCGAGGCCGCGCCCGCGGTCGTCGGCGCCGTGGTCGATCTGGCGGAACTCGACGAAGATCTCCTCCAGCTTGTCCTCGGGAATGCCGGGGCCGGTGTCCCACACCTCGATGGACAGCGTGTTCCCCCGGCGCCGGCAGCCGAGCAGCACCTTGCCCCGCGCCGTGTAGCGCACCGCGTTGGACAGGAAGTTCAGGAGGATGCGGCGCAGCAGCGTCGGGTCGCTGCGCACCACGGCGCAGCACGGCACCGCGCGGAAGGCCAGTCCGTGCTGGCGCGCCATCACCGCGAACTCCTCGGAGAGCGGCTTCAGCAACTCGTCGATGCGCAGCGCCACCGGGGTGGGCGTCACCACGCCGCTGTCCAGCTTCGACACGTCCAGCAGGTCGCCCAGGATGTGCTCCACCGAGCGCAGGGACGCATCCACCTGCGCCACCGCCGGGTCGGCGCTGCGCTCGCCCAGCGCCGAGAGGAACAGCCGCGCCGCGTGCAGCGGCTGCAGCAGGTCGTGGCTGGCGGCGGCGAGGAAGCGCGTCTTGGAGCGGTTGGCGCGCTCCGCCTCGGCCTTGGCTTCGGAGAGGGCGGCGGTGCGCTCGGCGATGCGGCGTTCCAGGCTCTCGTTGGCTTCCTTCAGCGCGGCGGCGGCGCGGTGGCGCTCGGTGACGTCGGTGTAGACGGCGACGAAGCCGCCGTCCGGCATCGGGTTGGTGGCGATCTCCAGCACCGTGCCGTCCGGGCGCTCGCGGGTGTAGACGTCCGGCTTGCCGTGCCGGCGCGGGTCGGAACGGCGGGCGAGCAGCGTCTCGATCTCGCCGTTGCGGCCGTACTCGCCGCGCTGGGCGATGTAGGCGACGATCTCCTTCAGGCCGGTGCCGACCTGCACGCTGCCCTCCGGCAGGTCGAGCAGTTCGAGGAAGCGGCGGTTCCACATCGCCACCCGGAACTCGCCGTCGAAGGCGCAGATGCCCTGGCCGACGTTCTCCACCGTGGCGCGCAGCAGCTCGTGCTGCTTGAGGATGGCGCGCGAGGCGACGTCGATGATCGAGCGCGCGTCGGTGCGCGACAGCCGCCGGTCGGACAGCAGCCCCGCCACCACCACGCGCGCCGAGGCCGAGCCGATGGCGCCGGCCAGCAGCCGCTCGGTCATCTGGATCGCCTCGCCGTCGGTGCGCGACAGCAGGGCGGTGGAATCCTGATGGCGCGCCGCCAGCAGCGCGCGGAACGCCGCGTCCGCCTTGGGCGCGCCGACGTAGCGCACGGCGAGGTCGTGCAGGTCGGCCAGCGTGGCGCGCTTGGGCGTCGGCGCCTCCTCCTCCGGGGCGCGCTGCAGCGAGACGAAACGCGCCGCCTGCCGCGCCTCCAGCGCCGACTGGTGGGTGAGCAGCGACAGCACCACGAACAGCACGACGTTCGGCCCCAGGCTCCACAGCGCGGCGTGCGCCAGCGGCGTCAGGCCGTCCACCGCGGTCAGCGCCGCCGGGCTCAGCATCTCCAGGCCGAAGGGAACCGCGCGCAGGGCCTCCGGCGCGATCCAGCCGGCGGCGGCGAAGGAGGGCAGCAGCATGGTGTAGGCCCAGCCGAGGAAGCCCACGCAGATCCCGGCCACGGCGCCCGTGCGGTTGGCGCGCGTCCACAGCAGGCCGCCGAGCAGCGCCGGCCCGAACTGCGCCACCGCCATGAAGGACAGCATGCCGATCGCCGACAGCGGGAAGGCCGAGCCGATCAGCCGGTAGACGCCGTAGGCCAGCACCAGGATGGCGATCACCGCGGCGCGCCGCACCGCCAGCAGCACCGGCACCGGGTCGGCGCGCCAGCGGTTCTGGCCGACGCGCAGGCTCATCAGCAGCGGCAGCACCACGTCGTTGCAGATCATGGTGCTGAGCGCGACCATCTCCACCAGGATCATGCTGGTGGCCGCCGACAGGCCGCCGATGAAGGCGGCGAGCGCCAGCAGCGGCCAGCCTTCGTGCAGCGGGACCGAGACCAGGAAGCTGTCGGCGTTCACCCCGCCGGCCGGGAACAGCGTCACGCCGGCCAGCGCCACCGGCACCACGAACAGGTTGATGGCGACGAGGTACAGCGGCAGCAGCCGCGCCGCCCGGCGCACGTCGCCGGGGTGGGTGTTCTCCACCACCGCCACGTGGAACTGCCGCGGCAGGCAGAGGATGGCCAGCGCCGAGAGCGCGCAGGCCACCCACCAGTCGGCCTCGGCGAAGGGCTCCAGGCTGAGCAGCTGGTCGGCGACCGGGCTGTCGGCGGCCTCCAGCAGCCCGGCGAGGTCGCCGAACACCGCCAGCGTGACGCCCAGCCCGACCGCCATGGCGGTGGCCAGCTTGACCACGGATTCGGTGGCGATGGCCATCATCAGGCCGCGGTGGTGCTCGTTGGCGTGGATGCTGCGCACGCCGAACAGCACGGCGAAGGCGGCCATCAGCAGCGCCACCAACAGCGTCGTGCCGCCGGGCAGCGCGCGCAGCTCGACGCCCAGCGCCTTGCCGGCCAGCACGTCGAAGCTGATGGTGATGGCCTTGAGCTGAAGCGCGATGTAGGGCAGCAGCCCGATCACCGCGGTGACGGTGACCAGCGCCGCCAGTCCCTGGCTCTTGCCGTAGCGGGCGGCCAGGAAGTCGGAGATGGAGACGACGTTCTCCGCCTTGGCGATGCGCACGATGCGCGCCAGCAGCGGCCAGCCCAGCCCGATCAGCAGGATCGGGCCGACGTAGATCGGCAGGAAGTCGAAGCCGTCCGTCGCCGCCCGGCCGATGGCGCCGTAGAAGGTCCAGGACGTGCAGTAGACGCCGAGGCTGAGCGAGTAGAGCCACGGGTTGCTGCCCGCGCCGGCGCTGTCGGCGGTGCGGTCGCCGTACCAGGCGATGGCGAACAGCGACGCCAGGTAGGTCAGCGACAGGATGAGGACGATCGAGTGGTCCATGCGAGCACTATAGCTCAAAAACAAAAATCCCTCCCCCAGCCCCGCTGGGGGAGGTTAGGAGGGGGCGGCGGCTTCGCGGGAAGGCCGTTGCCCCCATCCTGACCCTCCCCCGCCGGAGGCGGGGGAGGGGAAAAATTCAATCGTTGGCGTAGATGTCTACGTCCTTGGTCTCGCGGACGAACAGCAGGCCGATGACCAGCGTCGCCGCGGCGATGATGATCGGGTACCAGAGGCCCGAGTAGATGTCGCCGGTGGCCGCCACGATGGCGAAGGAGGTCGTCGGCAGGAAGCCGCCGAACCAGCCGTTGCCGATGTGGTAGGGCAGCGACATCGAGGTGTAGCGGATGCGCGTCGGGAACAGCTCGACCAGCATCGCGGCGATCGGCGCGTACACCATGGTCACGTAGATGACCAGGACGGTCAGCAGGACGATCGTCATGAAGGTGTTGGTCTGCGCCGGGTCGGCCTTCGGCGGGTAGCCGGCGGCCTTCAGCGCGTCGCCGACGCTCTTCTCAAAGGTGGCACCCGCGGCCGGAGCGGCGGCGGCCGGAGCCGGGCCGTGGCCGACCGACACCGACGCCGGGGCGGCCGGCGCGGCCGAGGCGTTGAAGGACGGGATGACCGTGCTGCCGACCTTGACCTGCGCGACGGTGCCGGCCGGGGCGGTCTCGTTGGTGTACGGGATGCCGCGGCGGACCAGCGCGCTCTTGGCGATGTCGCACGAGCTGGTGAACTTCGAGGTGCCGACCGGGTTGAACTGGAACGAGCACTCGTTCGGGTCGGCGGTGACGACCACCGGCGCGGTGGCGATGGCCTGCTCCAGCGCCGGGTTGGCGTAGTGGGTGATCGCCTTGAAGATCGGGAAGTAGGTGACGATGGACAGCAGCAGGCCGGCCATGATGATCGGCTTGCGGCCGATGCGGTCGGACAGCGAGCCGAAGATCACGAAGAACGGCGTGCCCAGCAGCAGCGCCGCGGCGATCATCAGGTTGGCGGGCTGCGCGTCGACCTTCAGCGTCTGCGTCAGGAAGAACAGCGCGTAGAACTGGCCCGTGTACCACACCACGGCCTGGCCGGCGACGAGGCCGAACAGGGCGAGCAGCACGACCTTCAGGTTCTTCCACTGGCCGAAGGACTCGGTGAGCGGCGCCTTGGAGGTCTTGCCCTCCTCCTTCATGCGCTTGAAGGCCGGCGACTCGCTCAGCTTCATGCGGATCCACACGGACACGCCGAGCAGCACGATCGACAGCAGGAACGGGATGCGCCAGCCCCAGTCGTCGAAGGCTTCCGGCGACATGGAGACGCGGCAGCCCAGGATCACCAGCAGCGACAGGAACAGGCCCAGCGTCGCCGTGGTCTGGATCCACGAGGTGTAGGCGCCGCGGCGGCCGTGCGGGGCGTGCTCGGCCACGTAGGTGGCGGCGCCGCCGTACTCGCCGCCCAGCGCCAGGCCCTGCAGCAGGCGCAGGCCGATCAGGATGACCGGGGCGGCGATGCCGATGGAGGCGTAGCCGGGCAGGATGCCGACGATGAAGGTCGAGGCGCCCATGATCAGGATGGTCACCAGGAAGGTGTACTTGCGCCCGATCAGGTCGCCCAGGCGCCCGAACACCAGCGCGCCGAACGGACGCACCGCGAAGCCGGCGGCGAACGCCATCAGCGCGAAGATGAACGCCGCGGTCGGGTTCACGCCCGAGAAGAACTGCTTGCTGATCACCGCCGCGAGCGAGCCGTACAGGTAGAAGTCGTACCACTCGAACACGGTGCCGAGCGAGGAGGCGAAGATCACCTTCCGCTCCTCGGCGGCCATCGGCCGCGTGGCGTCGGCCGTGGTTGCTGCATAGGCCATTGCGTTGTCACTCCCTCACCGTTTGGTCGGGAACGCCGGTCCTTGTCCGCACGGCTTAAGCCGTGCGGCGGACGGTATTGTAGGCGTACGTTCCATCTATCAAACCATTTGCAGGAAATGCCCGGCGAATCATCCTGGACCTTGGTCGGGGGTGGTGGCGGGGTTGGCTCGGGCGATACTGCGCGGGTCAGGACAGAGCAGGGGTATCGTCCGGATCATGCGCATCGCGTTGCTTGCCGATCTCCACGCCAACCGGGAGGCCGTGGAGGCCTGCCTGGCGCACGCCGCGCGGGCGGGGGCGGAGCGGTACGTGTTCCTCGGCGACCTCGTGGGCTACGGGGCGGACCCCGGCTGGGTGGTGGACACGGTGATGGAACGGGTCGGGCGCGGCGACGCCGCGGTGTACGGCAACCACGACGAGGCGGCGCTGCTCGGTCCCTCCGAGCGGATGAGCGGCGACGCCCGCGCCTCGGCCGAGTGGACCGCCGCGCGGCTGACCGAGCCGCAGCGCGCCTTCCTCGCCGGCCTGCCGCTGAGCGTCGAGGACGGCCCCTGCCTGTACGTGCACGCCAACGCCTGGGACCCCGGGCGCTGGGCCTACGTCCGCGGCACGGCGGAGGCGCGGCGCAGCCTGGAGGCGACGGAGCGGCGCGTCACCCTGTGCGGCCACGTCCACCAGCCGGCGCTGTACCACCAGGCGCCCGGCGGCCCGGCGATCCGCTTCGAGCCGGCACCGGGCGCGCCGGTGCCGCTGGGCGGACGGCGGCGCTGGCTGGCGATCCCCGGCTCGGTCGGGCAGCCGCGCGACGGCAACCCGGCGGCCTGCTGCGCGGTGCTCGACGCCACCGCCGGCGTGCTCACCTTCCACCGCGTGCCGTACGACCACGAGGCGGCGGCCGACAAGGTGCGCCGCGCCGGCCTGCCGCCGCGGCTGGCGGCGCGCCTGCGCGAGGGAGGGTGACGTCATGGCCCCGGTCGTCCTGTCCCCCGGCTCCATCGTCGACGGCTACCGCCTGGAGGAGCGCCTGCACCAGGGCAGCATGGCGGCGCTGTGGCGGGTGACGCGCGTGGATGCCGGACAAGCCCCTCTCCCCTTGAGGGAGAGGGGTTGGGGAGAGGGGGGCGCCGGCGACAGCCGGCCCGAAACCCTTCCGCCGCCTCCGGCGGCTACGGCCCCTCATCCCAACCCTTCTCCCTCAAGGGGAGAAGGGCTTCAGAGCGGAGCGCCCGAACCGCTGGTCATGAAGGTGCCGCTGCTGCGCTACGGCGACGACCCGACGGCGATCCTCGGCTTCGAGGTGGAGCAGATGCTGCTGCCGCTGCTCGACGGGCCGCACGTGCCGCGCTACGTCGCCTCGGGCGGTTTCGAGACGCAGCCCTACATCGTCATGGAGCAGCTGCCCGGCGAGCCGCTGTCCGCCGCGCTGGCCGAGGCGCCGCTGCCGGCCGGGCGCGCCGCCGACCTGGGCGCGCGGGTCGCGGCGGCGCTGCACGACCTGCACCGCCAGCACCTCATCCACTTCGACGTCAAGCCGTCCAACATCATGTTCCGCCCGTCCGGCGAGGCGGTGCTGATCGATTTCGGCCTGTCGCGCCTCGACGGCCGACCCGACCTGATCGCCGAGGAGATGCACACCCCCGCCGGCACCGGCGCCTACATCGCGCCCGAGCAGGTGATGCGCGTGCGCGACGACCCGCGCAGCGACCTGTTCGCGCTGGGCGCCGTGCTGTACGAGCTGGTGACCGGCCGCATGCCGTTCGGCAGCCCGCAGACGGTGCGCGGCCTGCGCCGCCGCCTGTACCGCGCGCCGGTGCCGCCGCGCGCGCTGAACCCGGACTGCCCGCCCTGGCTGCAGGAAATCGTGCTGGGCTGCCTGGAGGTCGATCCGGCGGCGCGCTGGCAGTCGGCGGCGCAGGTGGCGTTCCTGCTGAAGAACCCCGACCAGGTGACGCTGACCGCGCGCGCCGAACGGACGCGGCGCGACGGCGCCTTCACGGTGGCGCGCAGCTGGCTGCGCTGGCTGGCGCGCACGCCGGCGATCCGCCCGTCGGTGTCGGAGCGGCTGTCGCGCGCGCCGATCATCGCGGTGGCGGTCGACCTGTCGGAGGGCGAATCGGACCTCAGCGAAGCGCAGCGGCGCACCGTCGGCATGCTGCTGGGCTGCGCGCCGGGGGCGCGGCTCGCCTGCCTGATGGTGCAGCGGGTGCCGCGGATCGGCATGGACATCAACGTCGACAAGGAGGGCAACAACCGCCACGTCGGCGCGCTGGTGCGCCTCAAGCACTGGGCCCGGCCGCTCGACGTGGCGCCGGAGCGCATCACCTACCACGTGCTGGAGGCGCCGGACGCGGCGGCGGCGATTCTCGACTACGTGCGCGGCAACCACGTCGACCATCTGGTGGTGGGCGCGCGCGGGCATTCGGCGCTGCGGCGCTATCTCGGCAGCGTGTCGTCGCCCCTGGTGGCGCAGGCGCCCTGCACGGTGACCGTGGTGCGCCCGGCCGAACGGCCCGGCGTCGCGGCGGCGGAGGAGGGCGGGCCGGGCACGGAATAGCCGCTTCCCCTCCCCAAGCCAGCGCCGGACAAAAAGAAAGCGGCGGGCCGCGAAGCCCGCCGCTCAGGCTGGTATGCGCTCTCTAGAACATTCGAGGCACCCCTAGCAGGCCACGAAGCGACGCGATTGGCAATCGGAGAAACGGACTATCTGCAACGCCAACGGTGCAACCGTGACCGTTGCCGGGTTGCGCTGTTGGAAGGAGGAACCGGATCCACGCGGGAGCTTCGTCCATGAACGCCTTCGGTTTCGCCGTGCTTTTCGTGCTGGCGCTGGCCATCGGCACCGGCGTCGTGCTGGAAACCGGCTTCAGCCGCAGCGCCGACGACACCTTCGCCCGCCAGAGCGCGCGGGTGGGCGAGGGCGGCTCGATCGAGGCGCGCCACTTCTCCGGCAGGTAGCCGCTACTCCGCGGGGTGCGGCCGGGCGGCCGGGGGCGGGTCGACTCGGCCCTTCCTGACCTGCTCGTCGTACCAGCCGCGGTGATGGTCCTTGGCCCAGTTCTCGTCCACGTGGCCGGTGCCCATGGCGTCGAAGGCGCCCTCCATGCCGACCGAGCCGATGTAGATGTGCGCCAGGATGATGGCGATCATCAGCGCCGCCAGGGCGCCATGGATGACGTGGATGATCTGCATGCCGCCGATGCCGGTGAACGCGAACGGCGCCAGCAGCAGGAACCCGGTCACCGCCAGCGACCCGCCGCCCAGCACAACGGCCCAGAAGATGCCCTTCTGCCCGGCGTTGAAGCGCCCGCATTCCGGATGCTCGCCCGACTTGGAGAACAGGCCGCCCAGGGTCTTCAGCCAGACGAGGTCGGCCTTCTCCGGGATGTTGTCGCGGACCCACAGCACGATCATCAGCAGGATGCCGAGCACGAACGGCACGCTGAGGAAGTTGTGGATCGCCTTGCCCGACTGGGCGAGCGTGGTGAACGCCGGGTGCCCGATCAGCGGGATCAGCAGCGGCCGGCCGAAGGTCACCACCAATCCGGTTAGCGCCAGCAGCAGGAAGCTCGTCGCCGTGGTCCAGTGGGCGAATCGGTCGATGGCGGCGAAGCGCGGCACGGTGCGCCCGGCGCGCCCTTTCCCGATCCGGATGGTGCCGCGCACGAGGTAGAACACCAGCAGCAGCCCCGCCATGCCGAGGATGGCGATGGCGGCGCCCCAGCGCAGGATCACCGTGCGGTACTCCCGCCATTCCCGCCCCTCCGGCTGCACCAGCACGGCGAGCTTGGAGTCGGGGATCGAGACGATGCCGACCTCCTTGTCCTGGTGCGGCGCGTACAGCTCCACCTGATCCTTGGAGGTCGGCGAGTTCGGGCCGGGAGCCTGGTTGAGCTGCGCCTGCACGGCCGGCGCCGCCAGCAGCAGCGCCGCGAGGAGCAGGAAATGCCTTAGGTGGCGCATGGTATCGTCTCCTCGCTCCGTTCCGTGTCCGCTTCATTCTCTTTCCGTCATCCCCGCGAAGGCGGGGATCCATAACCGCCAAGGCATGCCGCTTCGGGAATTATGGATCCCCGCCTTCGCGGGGATGACGGTGTGGGGGCGTTCTGGTTCGTTGTAAGGTCAAGTGGTTCAACCCATAGTGCCTATAACCCACTAGCTGCCGCCGGTACCGACCCGCCCCGGTGCCAGGGCGTCGTCGCGGTTCCGGGAGACGTAGGCGGTGGCCCAGCCGTGCGCGCCGGAGCCGTAGCCGCGGCGCACCACGCGCTCCTTGTAGATGTCGGCCAGCACGTCGCCGTCGCCGGCCATCAGCGCGCGGGTCGAGCACATCTCGGCGCACAGCGGCAGCTTGCCCTCGGCCAGACGGTTCTTGCCGTACTTCTGGAACTCCTCGGGGCTGCCGTCGGCCTCCGGGCCGCCAGCGCAGAAGGTGCACTTGTCCATCTTGCCGCGCCCGCCGAAGTTGGTGGTCTGCGGGAACTGCGGCGCGCCGAACGGGCAGGCGTAGAAGCAGTAGCCGCAGCCGATGCACAGGTCCTTGCTGTGCAGCACCACGCCGTCGGCGGTCTGGTAGAAGCAGTCCACCGGGCACACCGCGGCGCAGGGCGGGTCGGTGCAGTGCATGCAGGCCATGGATATCGAGCGCTCGCCCGGGTCGCCGTCCCTGAGCGTGACGACGCGGCGGCGGTTGATGCCCCAGGGCACCTCGTGCTCGTTCTTGCAGGCGGTGACGCAGGCGTTGCACTCGATGCAGCGTTCGGCGTCGCAGAGGAACTTCATGCGGGCCATGGACGGAACCCTCCCGTTACGCCGGTTCGACGCGGCACAGCGTCACCTTGGTTTCCTGCATGAACGTCACCGGGTCGTAGCCGTACGTCGTCACGCCGTTGCACGGCTCGCCCAGCACGATGGGGTCGGTGCCCGGCGGGTAGGCGCCGCGCAGGCTCTCGCCCTGCCAGTAGCCGGAGAAGTGGAAGGGCATGAACACGGTGCCCGGCCCGACGCGGTTGGTGACCAGCGCGCGCACCTTGGCCTTCGCGTTGTTCTCCGGTCCGTAGACCCAGACCCAGCCGTCGTTGCGGATGCCGAGGCGCTGGGCGTCGGCGGTGTTGATCTCGGCGAACATCGACTGCTGCAGCTCGGCCAGCCAGCGGTTGGAGCGCGTCTCCTCGCCGCCGCCCTCGTACTCGACGAGGCGGCCGGAGGTGAGGATGAACGGGAACTTCGCCGGGATGTCCTTGTCCTGCACGCTGGCCTGCAGCGACTTGGCGAGCTGCGGAAGGCGGAAGTCGCGGCGGTCGGGGATGGCCGGGTACTGCGCCACGAGGTCCTTGCGCGGGGTGTAGATCGGCTCGCGGTGGATCGGCACCGGGTCGGGCAGGTTCCAGGCGCTGGCGCGCGCCTTGGCGTTGCCGTGCGGCGAGCAGCCGTGCTTCAGCGCCACGCGGATGATGCCCATGGACAGGTCGGTCTGCCAGCTCACCTCATCGATCTTGTCGCCGCCGATGGCCTGGATGACGCGCATCTCCTCCGCCGTCAGGTCCTTGTCCCAGCCCAGCTTCTTCAAGACGGCCATGGTGAACTCGGGGTACCCGTCCTGGATCTCCGAGCCCTTGGAGTAGGAGCCATCGGCCAGCAGGCTGACGCCCTCGCGCTCGACGCCGAAGCGGGCGCGGAAGACGCCGCCGCCCTCCATGACGTGCTTGGAGGTGTCGTAGAGGATGGCCGAACCCGGGTGCTTCAGCTCCGGATGGCCCCAGCACGGCCAGGGCAGGCCATAGTACTCGCCCTTGCAGGGGCCGCTCTCGGCCCGCATGGAGATCTTGTCGAAGTCGGCCTGGTGCTTCATGTGCAGCTTCAGGCGCTCCGGCGACTGGCCGGTGTAGCCGGTGGACAGGCAGGACCGGTTGATCTCCCGCAGGATGTCCTCCGGCACCGGGCGGGTGCCCTCCACCGTGATGTGCTTGAACATGTCGTCGGCGAAGCCGAGCTTCTTCGCCAGCAGGTAGATGATCGTGTAGTCGTCCTTCGATTCGAAGATCGGCTCGACGAGCTTCTCGCCCCACTGCATGGAGCGGTTGGAGCAGGTGCGCGAGCCGTCCGTCTCGAACTGCGTGCAGGCCGGCAGGATGTAGGTGCCGCCGCGGCGGCTGGGGATCGCCGCGAAGGTGGTCGGGTGCGGGTCGGCGATGACCAGCAGCTCCAGCTTCTCCAGGCCCTTCACCATGTCCGGCATGCGGGTCACGGTGTTGCCGCCGTGGCCGAAGCACATCATGGCCTTGAGGGTGTCCGGCTGCTCCAGGTCCTTCCTGTCGATCAGCACCGCGTCGAACCAGCGGGTGGTCGGGATGCCCTTGGCCTCCATCAGCTCCTTGGAGGCGAAGCGGCCCTTCATCCACTCGTAGTCCACCTCCCACACCCGGCAGAAGTGCTTCCACGCCCCCTCCGCCAGCCCGTAGTAGGAGGGCAGGGTGGAGACGTCCAGACCGAAGTCGGTGGCCCCCTGCACGTTGCAGTGGCCGCGGTAGATGTTGGCGCCGCCGCCCTCGATGCCGATGTTGCCGAGCGCCAGCTGCAGGATCGAGAAGGCGCGGACGTTGGCGGTGCCGACCGTCTTCTGGGTGGCGCCCATGCACCAGATCAGCGTCGACGGCCGGTTCTTCGCCATCGCCTCGGCGACGCGCTTCAGCTGCTCGCCGGGGACGCCGGTGACGCGCTCGACCTCCTGGGGGGTCCACTTCTTCACCTCGGCGCGGACCTGGTCCATGCCGTAGACGCGCTGGCGGATGTACTCCTTGTCCTCCCACCCCTGCTCGAAGACGTGCCAGAGGATGCCCCACACCACCGGGATGTCGGTGCCCGGACGGATGCGCACGTACTCGGTGGCGTGCGCGGCGGTGCGGGTGAAGCGCGGGTCGATGACGATGAAGGGGGCGCGGTTGCGCTCCTTGCCGCGCAGCATGTGCTGCATGGACACCGGGTGCGCCTCGGCCGGGTTGCCGCCGATGATGACCAGGCACTTGGAGTTCTGGATGTCGTTGTAGGAGTTGGTCATCGCCCCGTACCCCCACGTGTTCGCCACGCCGGCGACCGTGGTGGAGTGGCAGATGCGCGCCTGATGGTCGACGTTGTTGGTGCCCCAGAACGCCGCCAGCTTGCGGAACAGGTACGACCCCTCGTTGGAGAACTTGGCCGAGCCCAGCCAGAACACGCTGTCCGGCCCGGACTTCTGCCGGATCTCCATGAGCTTGTTGCCGATCTCCTCGATAGCCTGGTCCCAGGAGATGCGCTTCCACTCGCCGTTCTCCAGCTTCAGCGGGTACTTCACCCGCCGCTCGCCGGTGGTCAGCTCGCGCACGGACGCGCCTTTCGCACAATGCGTGCCCTGGCTGATCGGGCTTTCCCAGCCCGGTTCCTGGCCGGTCCACACGCCGTTCTGGATCTCGGCGATCACCGTGCAGCCGACCGAGCAGTGCGTGCAGATGTTCTTGCGCGTCACCGTCTCGGCGCCGGGGATCGGCCCGGCGGCCTCCGCCTTGCGGATCATCGCCGCCGGCAGCGCCGAGAGCGCCGCCATGCCGCCGGCCGCGAGGCCGGAGCTGTGCAGGAAGCCGCGCCGGCTCACCCCCTCGCCGGTCCCGGCGGTCAGGGAGCGCTTGAGGTGCCCGCGCGGGGCGGTGCCGGAGGAGCGCTTGGTCAGCATGGCGGGCCTACAGGCGGTTGAGGGCGTAGAAGCGCTTGACGTGGTCGGTTTCGGCGTAGCGCGGCTTGACCTGCTTCTGCGGCGTCTCGGCGGCCTCGGCCGCCGGCGCCGCGCTCAGCGCCGCGGCTCCGGCGGCGCCGAGGCCCAGGCCCTTCAGGAGGTCGCGCCGGTCGATGCCGGTGGTCTTGCCGGTGGTCTCGGTGGTCATGGGGCGGTCCTCGGTGCCAGGGCGAAGGCATCGCGCTCGATGCCCAGGAACAGCCGGCCGACGGTGCCCACCGGCCGGTACAGGCGCGCCGCCCCGACGCTTTCTAGGTCGGCGAAGAAGTAGCCGGCCCAGGGGGCGAGGTGGCGGTCGAAGAAGCGCTGCTGGGTGGGCAGCGGCGCGCACTCGATCAGCGCCGCCATCACCTCGCACAGGGTGGCGATGTGGTCTTCCGGCTCGGCGACGCCGGGCGCGCGCTCGAAGCCCAGCACGCGCAGGTCGCCGCGCACCGCGGCCAGCGGCCGGTCGTTGAGGCAACCGGACAGGTAGTAGGAGCCGTAGGGAACGAGTTCGCCGCGCACCACGCCGATGAACAGCGCGTTGAACTCGCGCTCGGCGTCGTCGGCGCTGGTGAACCGTGCGGCGGCGGCCAGCGCGTCGAGCGCGCGGCCCAGCGGGGTGGAGTCGCCGCTCAGCCCGGCGAACGCCGTCAGCAGGGCACGCGACGGCGGCCGTGCCAGCACCTGGGCCAGCAGCGTGTAGGCCTGCGCCCGCAGGCGGTCGGCATCGTCGACCATGGTCCCTTGGGCAAGCGCCGCCATGTCTGCGCCGTTTCTGTTTTTCCTGAAACCGTCAACAGCGCTAAGTCTCTGATGTTTCGCTGTCCTTTTCGGGTGGGTCGCCGGCCGCGACCTCCTCTTCCGGCATATCGCCGAAGACGGCGTTCAGCAGGTCGGCGACCGTGTCGGTCGCCCGCAGCGCGCCGTAGCCGGGTGCGTTGCAGTCCCAGTCGTACTCGGCGAAGCCGCGGAAGTTGGCGATCGCCGGGTCGCTGACCCAGGCCCTGCGCAGCGCCAGCCGCGCCAGCTCCACCGGCACGTCGGGGGCGAGGAAGCGGGTGTAGTCGCTGTCCGCCCCCAGGCTGTCGATGGGCGGCAGGGGGGACGGCGGCTCGCGCTCCGGCTCCCCGGCGACGGGTTCGGGCAACGGCGGTTCGGGCGCGGCGGGCTCGGGCGGCGCGTCTTCGCCCTCGCGCTTCAGGCGCGACCAGCGGGACAGGAAGCCTTCCTCGTCAGCCATGTTCGCGCTCCAGACGGGGGCGGCGGGCCAGCGCCTCGGGGTCGGCGCGGTCGCGCGTGCGCTTGTGGAAGGGGCGGTCGACGTGGTGCCGCTCGACGAAGGCGCGCATCCAGGCGGCGAGGTCGGGCGGCAGCGGCAGCGCCTCGATCAGGTCGTCGCCGGCGTCCGAATGCGCGTCGATCTCGCCGGGGTCGACGGTGACGCCGAGCAGCCGCAACCCCGGCTCCCCGCCGTCGCGGCGCAGGATGACGAAGGCCGCCGGCCGCGGGCCGTCGAGGTTGTGCCGGTAGTTGTCGGTGTCGCTGGCGAACAGCGCGACGTCCGCCGCCCCGGCGTAGCAGCGCGCCCAGCCCTCGCCGGACTCCAGCACCGTCCACGGCGCCACGTCCGGCCGGCCGGGCAGCAGGGCGACGGCGCTCCAGCGCTCCGGCTGCCAGGGATTGCCGGTGCGCCGCCGCTCCACCACCACGCCGACGGTCCGCTGTTCGATGCTGTCCATGCTGGGGAAACAGCGGCGCGGGAAACTTGCTCCCTCCGCCTGTTGTTCAGGCGTGTGTTGGTCTTTCCCGAGGGAGTCCGTCCATGCGCGCCATCCTGCCCTTCAGCGCGGCCTGTCTGCTCCTGGCGTCCGTTGCCGCCGCCCAAGATGGCCAGAAGGACACTCTGGCCAAGGACCCCGCCGTCCGCGAAAGCCAGGAGCCGCAGCCCAACCCCCAGGGCATCCGCTCGCCCACCCACGAGACCAGGGGCGACACCCAGGCGGCCGAGCTGGCCGCCGCGCTGGCCGCGGTGCGCCGGGCGCCGCCGGATCTCCAGGGCACGCCGGTGCCGCGCCCGAACCCGCTGGCCAGCGAGCCCGACGACCCGCAGGAGCCGACGCGCTCGCAGAACCCGTCGGACCTCACCAGCCAGGAAACGAAATAGCGCCTATTCGGCGCGCACGGCTCCCACGAACAGGATGCGCTCGAAGGTGCGGTTCAGCACCTTGGAGTGGAAGTTCTGCATCTCCGCGCCCTGGCCGTGGTGCACGGTCTGCCCCGGCTTCACCGCCGTGCGCGGCGCCGCCAGCCAGCGCTGCGCGTTGCCGTCCTTCAGAAGGATGTAGGTGTAGGCGTTGGCGTCGAAGGTCTCGACCACCGTGCCCTTGTAGGGCATCGGCTCGCCCGGCGTCTGCGCCGGCACGCCGAGGATCTGGCCGGCGTCCTGCGGCGTCGGGTGGCCCGCCGGCGGCGCGGCGGCGGCCGGCAAGGCGCCAAGGACAAGGGCGGCGGTCAGGGCGGCAAGGGTACGGGTCATGGCGGTCTCCGCGGCGGTGGGGCGGACTGTAGGCGCGAAACGGCCGGCCCGCCATCATACTTCCGGGTGTGGCGCGGCTCACAGCGGCGCAGGCCGGCCCGGGCGCAGGCTGCGCGCTCCGCTTCACCCGACGGAGACGCCCCGTGGTCGCGGCCCGCACCGCCCTGTTGCTCGCCCTCCTGTTCGTCGCCACCGCCGCCTACTCCGGGGAGCGGCTGGAATGGCCCGACGGACGCGCCTACGACGGATCCCTGCGCCACGGTCGTCCCGACGGCGACGGCGTGCAGGTGTGGCCCGACGGCCGGCACTACCGCGGCACGTGGCGCGACGGCGTGCCGGAGGGCTTCGGCACGCTGACCCTGCCGGACGGCCGGCGCTACGTCGGCCGCTTCGCGCGCGGCCGGCCCACCGGCGAGGGCGAGTTCCTGTCGCCCACGGGCACCCGCTACCGCGCGCGGGTCGAGCCGGACGGCACCTTCGCGCCGGGCGCCATGCTGGGCGGGGCCAAGCCCGCGCCCAGGGCGGCGTCCAGGATGGCCTCCAGGCCCAGCCCCCCTGCCCAAGCCGACACCCTGGAGGCTTGGCTGCGCCGTCCCTGAATTCACGTCGTACCGATAATCGTTCGCGCACGCTTCGCTTGTGATCCGCAGTCACGATTATCCGAAGTCCATGTTGTCTCGGGCCACGCACCGTTTAGAATAGTGGTGTGGTGCGGCTATTTTGCAGTTGTGTTGCCGGCATGTTTTTACGCGCCTTGCCTTCCCCTGAAATTTTGCTGCGGTGCGTCTTGGCGGGCCTGCTGCTGGCCGGCGGCTATGGGGCCGCGTGGCTGGCGCTGTACGAGCTGGGGCAGTGGGGCGTGATGGTCGGCGGCTCCTGGCCGTGGTTCGTCCCGGCGGCGCTGCGGCTGGCGGCGTTCCTGGTGGCGCCGCTGCCGGCCCTGCCGCTGCTGATCGCGGTGGAGCTGCTGGTCGGCGCGCTGTGGGCGCACTGGTCGCTGGTCGCGCCCACCGCGGTCGTCGTGCTGCGCCACCTCGCCCTGCCGGCCGGCGCCGCGCTGGTCGCGGTGGTGTGGCGGGCCGGCACCGCCGGGCGGGTCGAGGGGATGCGCGGCGCGCTGTGGCTGCTCGCCGCCATGGTGCTGGCGCCGGCCGCCTCGGCGTTGTCCGGCACTCTGGCGGCGGCGGCCGAAGTGCCGTCGGTCGGGGTCAGCACCGGCCTGTTCGCCGTCTACTTCGTCGAGGAACTGGCCGCCGTGCTGAGCTTCACGCCGGCCCTGCTGGTGCTCGCCGGGCGGCTGCGGCCGCCCGACGCGCCGTTGTCCGAGAGGCTGATGCACGCCAGCGGCGTCCTCGCCGCGTGCGTCGCCGTGCTGGTGGCGACCGAGCTGTGGGCGCTGCCGACGGAAGCGGCGGTCGCCGCGTCGCTGCCGCCGGTGGCCTGGGCGGCGCTGCGCTTCGGCCTGCCCGGCGCGGCGCTGGCGGTGGCGGCGGCCAACAGCCTGCTGGTGGTGGCGGCGCAGGGCGGGCCGCCGGTGGCCAGCGATGGCCTGATCCTGGTGGCGGGCTTCGGCCTGGCCCTCGGCGCCGTGGGGCGGCGGATCCGGCGCGGGGGCTGGCTGGCGCCGCTGCTGCTGCTGCTGGCGGTCGTGCCGGCGCGGGCCGAGGAGCGCCCGTGGCGGGTGGTGACGCTGGCCTTCGAGTCCGACGATTACGACAGCTTCCGCGCCTTCCGCCGCCGCCTGCTGGAGGACGGGCGGCCGGTCGAGTTCCTCGCCCGCTCGCTGGGCGGCGACATCCGCCGCATGCCGGCGATGATCGAGGAGATCCGCGCGCTCAGGCCCGACCTCGTCTACACGCAGAACACCACCATGGTGACGGCGCTGGTCGGGCGCGGCGCCACGCCGGATCCGGCGCGCTATCTGACCGACGTGCCGGTGGTGTTCAGCTTCGTCTCCGACCCGGTGGGCGCCGGCCTCGTCGCCGCTCCGGCCGGGTCGGGGGAGCCGCTGCGGTCGCGCCGCAACGTCACCGGCACCATCCACGTGCTGGACGAGGCGACGCTGCTGCGCAGCCTGCTCGCCTACCGCGCCAGCGTCCGGGTCGCCGTGCTGTACGACGGGGTGGAGCCGAGCAACCTGTGGCGGGTCGAGGACCTGAAGATCGCCGCCAGGGGGCTGCGCACCACGCTGGACTTCGTGCCCTTCCGCACCGACCGGACCGCCGCGACGCCGGAGGGGCTGGCGCGGCTGCTGGAGGGGGTGGCGGCGCGCCGGCCGGACATGCTCTACGTGATTCCCAACGCCGGCCTCGCCCCGCACCTCCGCCCGCTGTTCCGGACCGCCGAGCGGCTGCGGTTGCCGACCTTCTGCGCGCTGGAGACCTTCATCGACGCCGGCTGCATGGCCGGCGTCATGCCGCCCCTGGCCGAGTTGGGCCGGCAGACGGCGGAGATGGCGCTGGCCATCCTGCACGGACGGGCGCGGCCGGGCGACATGGCGATCATGGTGCCGCAGCGCTTCAGCTTTTTCGTCAACCTGCCGGTGGCGCAGCGGCTGGGCGCCTTCCCGTCGATCCAGATCCTCACCTTCGCGCGTCTGGTCGATCACCCGCCCGGCGATTCCCGTTAACGCCCAAGTAAGGCTGCGCGTGCTCGTCTGTGTACGGGAGAACGATGCACAGCGACAGGACGCGATGATTCCGATGGCCATGCCCAACGCCGAAACCTACCGGCAACGCTTCGTCGCGTTCTACGAGGGACTGGCGCTGGTCTATCCCGAGGTGTTCAATGGCGGCACGCAGCGCATTGGCTCCACCTTCCCGATCGCCGGGGCCGGCGGGCTGGACGCGCAGACCTTCTACATGAAGCCGATCCTGTCGCTGCTGTTCGACGACGAGGTGGTCGTCGACCTGATGGCGCTGGCCCGCGCCGTGCAGCGCCAGGGCACCCTGCCCGACGCGCCGCGCCGCCGGCTGGAGCGGGTGCCGAACCTGCGCCGGATGCTGATGACGGCGACCGAGGCGGCGATGACGCTGACCGTCCAGGTCGGCCGCTGGGAGAGCGGCACCGACCTGTTCGCCAACGTGCTGGTCAACACCGAGGCGATCCTGCAGATCTGCGGCCTCACTGGCGCGGTGTTCTCCGCCGAGGCGCTGGAGGCGGAGCCGGACGCCGGCCTGATGGACCAGTCGGCGATCGACGCCCTGTTCGCGTGAAGGAACGGGCGCCCCGCGGGCGGCGGTGATCCCCAAAGACCCGGATCCCACACGCGACGGGACCGGCGCGCGGACGCGCGCCGACCTCTGCCACTGGATGGCCGATCCCTTCGGCAAGACGTTCCACCCGTTCAGTCTGAGCTGGGTGGCATCGCGTGTCCTCACCGCTGAGCCAGGCCGCGTCCGTTCCCCGTGCGCCTACCCCCGGATCACAAAGGTCAGCTCATAACCTTGCCGGAATTGCGGATCGAAGGTCCGCGCTTGCACGATCTGCAGCATGAAGACGGAAGCAAATCGCTTAAAATTGTCTTGAACATGCCGCGAACAGCTGCGGTATCCGAGCGCGGATCACGGTCTTCGCATCAACACTACACCCACATCCAACAAACTGATGACAAATAACTTCAATGGAAGTAGCTTGGGTGCAAGATGTAACAGTAAGAGCAAAAAAATGAGCGCTTCGGGTGAGCGCGCGGTTCCGTCTCTGTTCAGCAAAGACGATATCTTAACTGCGCGGGGAATTGGTATCGTTGCTGTAGTTCTCGGACATATTGGCGTATTCTATAGCATCCCAAATATGTATTTCTGGCATATACCTCTGTTCTTTTTCCTTTCAGGGGTCGGTTTTTTATCTCAGCATTCGTTTTTGAAGACCATCCGCCATGTGATCGTGGATATCCTGTTGTACTTATGGGTTTGGACTGTCATTTACGGCGTGGTTTTGTGGGCGCTGGATCCGCTAATGCCTGAGGCAAATTTTGTCTTTGCAAATGAACCCTGGCTTAGCGTTATGTCCGTATACATCATCACCTTTAATAGTCATGCCATCGGCTTCTTAGCGCCATGCTGGTTTCTTCTGGCGTACGCCGCTGTGGTGGTGATCTGTGCCCCGGTCATGAGGGTGGTGCCTAGATATTTGTTGACCCCGCTGGGCGTCCTGGCTCTGGTGGCTGGATGGCAGCTTGGAACAGTGGACGGGCTGGCCTTGGGGGCATGGCGCCGTGTGCTGGTTGGCCAATCTCTCTTGGGGGCGGGTTACTGCCTTTTGGGCGCGGCGTTCTTCAGCTCTGCAAAAGCTCAGGCGCTGGCAACCAGGCCCGTAACGGCCATGGTCTCGCTTCTGGCGATCGTATGGGTGCTTTCGGCGATCCAGCCAAAACCCTTGAACATTGCTTGGCTGGCGCTCGACCCGAATATCCTGGCTGTGTGTGTGGTCACGTTTGCAGGCATACACCTGGCGCTGGTGCTTGCGCGTTCTTTGCAGAATTTTGCCCCACTGCGAGTGTTGGGGCGGGAGAGCAAAGCGATTATGACGCACCACCTGCTAGGGTTTGCGCTCATCAACGTCTGCGTCTTGGCTCTTGGACGGATAAAACTCGATGGGCTGCATGCCTACAGCCTTTTCCGCCCGGAGGTCATGTGGCCCGCTTACCTCGTGGTCGGTCTGCTGCTACCATTAGGCATCGTGCGAGTTTCCAGCCGGTTGTCCGGTCCGCTTCGGTTATGATCCCGATTGATCGAGCATTGTGCCTGATACCGCCGAGCGGAATCACTGACACACCTCCTTACCGTCATGGCCGGGCCTGTCCCGGCCATGACGATGAAGAGAGCGATGTGCCAGTGCTTTGGCCCTGCGGTATCAGATCCAGCGCTTGCGGCGCTTGAAGCTCTTGAGGTTCTTGAAGCTCTTGCGCTCCTCGTTGCCGCCGCCGAGGTAGAACTCCTTGACGTCCTCGTTGTTCTTCAGCTCGTCGGCGGTGCCGTCGAGCACCACCTTGCCGTTCTCCATGATGTAGCCGCTGGCCGCCGCCTGCAGCGCCATGCGGGCGTTCTGCTCGACCAGCAGGATGGTGACGCCGAGGTCCTTGTTGATGCGCCGGATGATCGAGAAGACCTCCTTCACCATCAGCGGCGACAGGCCCATGGACGGCTCGTCCATCAGGATCAGCTTCGGCCGGGCCATCAGCGCGCGGCCGATGGCCAGCATCTGCTGCTCGCCGCCCGACAGGTAGCCGGCGAGGCCCGTGCGCTCCTTCAGGCGCGGGAAATAGTCGTAGACCATGTCCAGGTCCTGGCGCACCTGCCCGTCGCGGCGCGTGAAGGCGCCCAGGCGCAGGTTCTCCTGGCAGGTCATGTCGCCGATGATGCGGCGGCCCTCCATCACCTGGAAGATGCCGCGGCGGACGATCTGGTCGGGGTCGATGCCGTTGATGCGCTCGCCGTCGAAGACGATGTCGCCGCGCGTCACCTCGCCGTCCTCGGTCTTGAGGAGGCCGGAGATGGCCTTCAGCGTGGTCGATTTGCCGGCGCCGTTGGCGCCCAGCAGCGCCACGATCTCACCCTGCGGGACCTCCAGGCTCAAGCCCCGGAGCACCAGGATGACGTCGTTGTAGACGACCTCGATGTTGTTGACGGAGAGCAGCAGCGGCTTGGCCGGCGCCGGAGCGGCAGCCGCCGCGGGGAGTTCGGCCTGGGCGATGGTCATGCGGCACCTGGATCGGGAAGAGGTCTTGCTAGCCCCTCTCCCTTCGACGGGAGAGGGGTTGGGGAGAGGGTGGCAAGTAGCTATCCCCTCTCCCCAAACCCCTCTCCCGCAAGGGGAGAGGGGCTTTATGGACTTACCAGCCCAGCCACTCGAGCTTGCGCGGGACGTCCACGGTGGCGATCTTCTCCAGCTTGACCGCGCCGGACTTGACCAGCTCCTCCACCGAGGCGCCGGTGTCGCCCTTCACGTTGGCGCGGTACAGGTTGACCTGCGTCGTGCCGCGGTGGTCGGCGTCGGTCCAGGTGGACGGCACGCAGACGCTGTCGAGGCCGGCCGGCACCCAGTCCTTCTTCTGGTACATGCCCTTGCGGATGTTCGGGCCGGTCACGCCGCCGTTCTTCGCCGCCCAGTCCATCGCCTCCTTCATGTAGAAGGCCGAGCAGATGCCGGAGACGTAGTGCACGGGCCGGTAGACGTTGCCCGACGGATCGGAGATCTTGGAGATCTCCTTGACCGTCTTCATGCCCGGCGTGTCGCCGCCCCAGATGGACGCGGTGCGGACCGGGAACACCACGCCGTTGGCGGCCGAGCCGGCGGCCTTGGCGGCGTTCTCGTCCATGCCCCAGACGTTGCCGAGGAACTGCACCTGCGCGCCCACCGTCTGGCAGGCCTTCAGCACCGAGATGTTCGAGCCCGCGGTGTTGCCGAGGTAGGCGTAGTTGGCGCCGCTCTGCTTCAGCGTCAGACACTGCGCGGTGTAGTCGCCCGGCGTCAGCGCGAACTGCACCGCCGGCAGGACGTCGAAGCCCAGCTCCTTCGCCAGCTCCTCGCCGGCCGCCTTGGGTGCGTTCGGGTAGGGGTGGTTGGCGCCCATGTGGACGTACTTCGGCTTGCCCGAGCCGCCCTTGGCCTTCCAGTCGTCCGCCGCCCACAGCAGCATGGCGCGCAGCGCGTCGGAGTAGGACGGGCCGTAGAAGAAGTTGTACGGCGACGGCTTGGAGCCGTGCGTGCCCTTGCCCGACGGGTCGGTCAGGTGGCCCGAGTAGGAGCCGGAGAAGTAGGGGATCTCGTCCTTGGTGACGAAGCCGGTCAGCGCCTCGGTGTCGGCGGTGCCCCAGCCCTGGATGGCGGCCACCTTGCCGGCGCCGGCCGACCAGCTCTTGTACTGGCTGATGGCGCGCGGCGCCTGGTAGCCGTAGTCCACCGTCTCGACCGCCATCGGCGTGCCGCCGATGCCGCCGTTCTTGTTGATGTAGGCCAGCGCGTCCGCCACGCCCTGGCCGAACGGAACGCCGACGTCCGACGTGGCGCCGGACTGGTCGGCGAGATGGCCGACCGGGATCTTCTGCTGCGCCATGGCCGTGCCGGACACGGCCAGCAGGGCCACGGTGGCGAGAAGAGTCGTCTTCATCATGTGCGCTTTCCCCCTGTTATGCTTTGCGTCGATTGGTCGGTGTAGAGAACGGCCTAGTGCGAGAAAGGATAGAGCTTCCAGTAGGCCTTGATCTGCTTCCAGCGGTGGGCCAGCCCGTCGGGCTCGAACACCAGGAAGAGGATGATGACGATGCCGATCGCCATCTCGCGCAGGAAGGCGACGGCCTCGCGCAGGTTGAGCGCCTGGTCGATGGCGGTGCCGGACAGCGCGGTGGTCAGGTACTGCATCAGCTCCGGCAGCAGCACCATGAAGGCGGTGCCCATCAGCGAGCCCATGATCGAGCCCAGGCCGCCGATGATGATCATGCCGAGGAACTGGATCGAGAAGAGGATGGTGAACCCCTCCACCGACACGAACTGCAGGTAGTGGGCGTACAAGGCGCCGCCCATGCCGGCGTAGAAGGCCGACAGGCCGAAGGCCATGGTGCGGTACTTGGTCAGGTTGATGCCCATGATCTCGGCCGACAGGTAGTGGTCGCGCACCGCCACCAGGGCCCGCCCGTCGCGCGAGCGCATCAGGTTGGTGGCCAGGATGTACATCACCACCATGTAGACCAGCACCACGTAGAAGTAGCTGTGGTCGGTGTCGAAGGCGAAGCCGAACAGCTCCAGCGGCATGGCGATGGTGCCGGCCACGCCGCCGGTGAACCAGTCGGCGCGGGCGAAGAAGTCCTGCAGGATGTACTGCGCCGCCAGCGTGGCGATGGCGAGGTACAGGCCCTTCAGGCGGGCCGCCGGCACGCCGAACACCATGCCGACCGCGGTGGTCATCAGCGCCGCCAGCGGGATGCACGCCCACACCGGGATGCCCCAGCGGTTGTTGAGCCAGGCGGACGCGAAGGCGCCGAAGCCGAAGAACGCCGAGTGGCCGATGGAGATCTGCCCGGTGAAGCCCACCAGGATGTTCAGCCCCAGCGCCGCGATGCCCAGGTAGCCGATCTGGATCAGCTGGTTCAGCCAGAAGCGGTCGAGCACGGCCGGGGCGGCCAGCAGCAGCAGCACGCCGAGGATGGCGAAGTTGCGGCTGGTGACGGTCGGGAAGATGGTGGTGTCGGACCCGTACGAGGTCTTGAAGTCGCCGGACGGGATGAGGGTGGTGGTCGCCATGATCTCGGCCGCTCCTTACACGCGCTCGATGTCTTTGGTGCCGAACAGGCCGTAGGGCTTGATCATGAGGATCGCGATCAGGACGTAGAAGGGCGCGATCTCGTACATGTTGCCCCAGTTCAGCCACTGGCTGTCCACGTAGTGGGCGAGGTTCTCCAGCAGGCCGACGATGAGGCCGCCGAGCACCGCGCCGATGACGCTGTCCAGCCCGCCGAGGATGACCGCCGGGAACACCTTGATGCCGAAGAAGGACAGCGCGGACGACACGCCGTTGACGACGCCGACGGTGACGCCCGCCACCGCCGAGACCATGGCGGAGATCGCCCAGCTCATGGCGAACATCTGGCGGACCGAGATGCCCAGCGACTGCGCGACCTGCTGGTCCCAGGCGGTTGCCCGCATGGCGAGGCCCATGCGCGAGTATTTGAAGAACCAGCCGAAGCCGGCCATGATCAGCAGCGAGATCACCAGGCTGACCACGTAGACGGTCTGCACCTCCAGCCCGAGGACGTTCATGGTCGGGCTGGCGAAGATCGGCGGGAACGGCTTGGCGAACACGCCGAACATCCACTTCATCAGCGCCTGGAAGACGATCGACAGGCCGATGGTCACCATGATGACCGAGATGATCGGCTCGCCGATCATCGGCCGCAGCACGACGACCTGCAGGATCACGCCGAACACCAGCATGAAGACCAGCGTGATCGGGAAGCCGATCCAGAACGGCAGCTGCCACGAGGTCAGCAGGTACCAGCAGGTCCAGGCGCCGATCAGCAGGAACTCGCCCTGCGCGAAGTTCACGATGCGGCTGGCCTTGTAGATCAGCACGAACGACATGGCGACGACGCCGTACAGCGCGCCGACGATCAGGCCGTTGATGAGCAGTTGGAGCAGAAGCTGCATTGTTGTTTTTCCTCCCCGTCCGCTCAGGCCGCCACGGGCGCCGGCTTGCGGCTCGGCGCCGGCACGCCCAGGTCGATCACCTTCAGCACGGTGCGGATGCGCTGCTTGGTGCCGTCCTGGAACGTGATGGTGGTGTCGACGTCGATGGCCTTCTGGTCGGCGTAGATGGCGTCGATGATGGTGCCGTACTTGTCGTTGATGACGTTGCGCCGCACCTTGCGGGTGCGCGTCAGCTCGCCGTCGTCGGCGTCCAGCTCCTTGTAGAGCAGCAGGAACTTGGAGATCCGCTGCGCCTCCGGCAGGCCGGCGTTGACCTTCTCCACCTCGGCGCGCACCATTTCGTACACTTCCGGCTTCGATGACAGGTCGGAATAGGTGGTGAACGAGATGCGGTTCTTCTCCGCCCACTTCGACAGGATGGAGAAGCGGATGCAGATCATCGCCGCGAGGTAGTCGCGCTTGTCGCCGAGGATGACGGCCTCCGCCACGTACGGCGAGAACTTCAGCTTGTTCTCCAGGTACTGCGGGCTGAAGCGGTCGCCGCGGGCGGTGGTGGCGATGTCCTTGATGCGGTCGATGATGACCAGATGCCCCTTCTTGTCGAAGAAGCCGGCGTCGCCGGTGTGCATCCACCCGTCGCGCAGATCGGCGTTGGTCGCCGCCTCGGCGCGGTAGTAGCCGGCGAACATGTTCGGGTGCCGGGTGACGATCTCGCCCACGCCGTTGTGGTCGGGGTCGATGACCTTCACCTCGATGCCGCTGTCGAACGGCACGCCCACCGTGTCGAAGTCCACGTCGGTGCCGCGGTGCACGGTGTAGGCGCCCATGGTCTCGGTCTGGCCGTAGATCTGCCGCAGCGGCACGCCCAGCGCCTGGAAGAACTTGAAGGTGTCCGGCCCCAGCGCGGCGCCGCCGGTGGCCGCCGAGGTCAGGTTGGTGAAGCCGAGGCGGTCGCGCAGCGCCTTGAACAGGATCTGGTCGGCCAGCCAGGACCGCTTGCCCTGCTCCAGCGCCTCCAGGCCCAGCTTCATGCCGTAGTCGAACATCTTCTGCTTGAAGGGCGAGGCGTCCATCACCTTGGCGCGCACGTCGGCGGCGATCTGCTCCCACAGGCGCGGCGCGAACAGCACGAAGCTCGGCCCGATCTCGCGGAAGTCGTGCATCATCGTCTCGGCTTCCTCGACGAAGTTCACGCGCATGCGCGAGACCATCGCCATGCCCACCGCGTAGATCTGCTCCATGATCCACGACAGCGGCAGCACCGAGACGTACTCGTCCTCCGGCCCCTTGGGGTCGGCCGACAGATAGCTGGCGCAGTGCCGGATCAGCCGCCCGGCCGGCAGCATCGCCAGCTTCGGGTTGGAGGTCGTGCCCGACGTCGTGCACAGCACCGCCACGTCCTCGCCCGTGCCCTCGGCGACCAGCCGGTCGTACAGGCCCGGCTCGCGATTCAGCAGGTCGTTGCCCATGGCCACCAGGTCGGTGGCGGGCATCAGGCGCGGGTCCTGGTACTTGCGCATGCCGCGCGGGTCGGAATAGACGATGTGCTTGACGGTGTGGATGCGCTCGCCGAGGTTCAGCAGCTTGTCGACCTGCTCCTCGTCCTCCGCGAACACCACCTTCACGTCGGCGTAGGTGATGAGGTAGGCGACCTCCTCGTCCAGCGCGTCGCGGTAGATGCCCAGGCTCATGGCCTGCGCGGCGTGGGCGGCGATCTCGCCCATCACCCAGTCCGGCCGGTTGTCGCCGATCAGCCCGACCACGTCGCCCCGGCCGACGCCGAGCTGGCGCAGGCCCAGCGCGAAGGCGCGCACGCGGTCGTGCATCTGCGCCCAGGTGATCGGGTGCCAGATGCCGAAGTCCTTCTCGCGCATCGCCACCTCGCCGCCATGGTCGCGGGCGTGCAGGGCGAGCAGCTTGGGCAGCGTGTCGTGCAGGCTGAGATCGGGAAGCGGATGGCTGGTCATCACGCGACCTCCTCGGTTGCGGCTTCTTCTTCGTCCTCCTCGCCGAGGTAGGCCTGCTTGACGCGCGGGTCGGCGAGCACCGCCTCGGGCGAGCCCTCGGCGATCTTCTTGCCGAACTCCAGCACCATCACGCGGTGCGAGATGTCCATGACCACGCCCATGTCGTGCTCGATCATGACCACCGTCATCCCCCACTCCTCGTTGAGGTCGACGATGTAGCGGGCCATGTCCTCCTTCTCCTCGAGGTTCATGCCGGCCATCGGCTCGTCCAGCAGGATGAGGTCGGGCTTGAGAGCCACGGCGCGCGCCAGCTCGACCCGCTTGCGCAGGCCGTAGGACAGCGTGCCGGCGGTCGCCTTGCGGACGTGCTGGATCTCCAGGAAGTCGATGATCTCCTCGACCTCGCGGCGGTGCGCCAGCTCCTCCTTGCGGGCACCCGTCAGCCAGTACAGCGACCCGGTGAGGAAGTTGTTCTTCAGCAGGTGGTGGCGGCCGACCATGATGTTGTCGAGCACCGTCATGTGCCCGAACAGCGCCAGATTCTGGAAGGTGCGGCCGATGCCCAGCGACGCCCGGTGGTTCGGCGTCATGTCGGTGATGTCGCGGCCATTGAAATAGACGCGCCCGCTGGTCGGGCGGTAGCGGCCGGAGATGCAGTTGACCATCGAGGTCTTGCCGGCGCCGTTCGGGCCGATGATCGAGAACAGCTCGCCCTTCTCGATGCGGAAGCTCACGTCGGTCAGCGCGCGCACGCCGCCGAACTGCAGCGACACGTCGCGCGCTTCGAACATGGCGGTGGTGGGGGCGGTGCCGGCGTTCATGCGGGCCTCCGATTCGCGGTGGCCGGGAGGCGGAGGCAGGGCAAGCGGCGCGGCTGCGGCGCACCGGTCGCAACGGGACTGAGGGCTGCGGAACTGAGCAACGTGTTTCTCCCCGAACGGCGCCTGGCCTTGTTTGCTGTGGCCCGACCGGCCGCTGGGCGGTGGTCGGGAAGGCGCTTCGTTTGCTTGTTGGCGGCGACGATACACGATCCGTACGGTACCGTACAGTGTGGTGTTGTGATCAATCGTCGCAGCGGATTGTGCGCATGCGCACCGGTGCGCGGCCCGCGCAAACGCAGGCGCGGAGCGGGATTCGGGGCGTGGGGATGGTCAGAATCATGCGCGGTCCTCCCTGGTCGGCTGCCTTGGCGCCGGCCCCGTGGAGGGGCGGCCGCTGGCGGCACTTCTGTGCGGAACGCCCGCTGTGCGGAGGGTCCGCAGTTTGTTTCATCATAGGTTTCAACTGTAACGATCCGCAACCGAAATCACCGGACGGTGCCTTGCGTCGACCGTTCCCGTGCCCGGATGCGCGCGCTAGAGTGCCGGCCGCGAAACGGATGGACAACACGGACCATGGTCGAGGAAGCGACGGAGGCGGCGCGGCCGGTCCCCGAGGACTACGGGCTGGAGGCCGGCGACCTGCGCCTCTGGTATTCGCCGGGGCGGGCCGGGGTGATCCTGATGGTGGCGGCGACGCTCGGGCTGGCGGTGGAGCGCGCGTTCGACGGCGCCGCGCACACGCTGCCGCAATGGCTGGGCGCGGTGGTCGGGTTCTTCTACGGGGCGCTGCTCGGCGGCTTCGTCGGGCTGGGGGCGATGGTGCTGCTGATCTGGTGCGACCCGCTGTTCGGCCGCGTCTGGCCGACCTACGGGCGCCTGCGCCGCTACCGCGAGGCCCTGGCCGAAGCCCGTGCCGCGGAACGCCACCACCACCACGCTTAACCCACAAGCCCCGCGGGAGGGAGGGCGGCGACCGCTGTTGTAGACGTATGGATGTCCGCAACGGCAGGGGGAACCGTCATGCCCTTTTCCGATCTCGCGCGCGCGCTGCTGCTGGCGCTGGCCGTCATGCTGGCGACCCCACCGGCGCACGCCGCGTCCTGCCCCGACCCGAACTCGCTGGCGGTGATCGGCGGGGTGGAACTGTCCGACCTCGACGACCTGATCGAGCGCCCGGTCGTCAGCGCCGAGGGCCATCTGGTCGGTGCGGTGCGCGACGTGGTGCTCGACCCGTGCGGCACGCCGGCCTCGCTGGTGGTGGCGCTGCCCTACACCCACAAGGACGTCGCCATTCCCATCGACCGCGTGCGCTACAACCCCGACAGCGAGGTCCTGCGCCTCGACGGCCTGACCGACGCCGCCGTCGCCGCCCTGCCGCCGACCGATGGCGCGGCGGTGTCGCTGGATCGGAAGTAGCGTGTTGCCCCCTCCCCATCCCTCCCCCTCTTCGAGGTGGAGGGAACTCCGCCGCTTCGCCGGCAGCCCCCTCCACCTCGAAGAGGGGGAGGGATGGGGAGGGGGCCAGATGATGAGGTATGTTATGAGCCCCTATCCGCCGCCGCAGGAACCCGACAGCCCGATTCCGGCGCCGATGCCGTTGCCCGACCCGACCGGCCCCGACGTCCCGCCCGACGCGCCGCCGGTCCCCGGCGAGCCGCGGCCGCCGACGGCCGGGTGAGCAGGCGGAGCGTCAAAACGGTTGCCGGGCGGGCCGGGATTTGCTAGGATTATGGTCCTCAAGGGGCGTCGTGCGTCCGCGGCGGGCGAGGGTGTGAACTGAACACCCCCTGCACACTGTTCCACGGTGTTCCACACTGTTCCATTCCGCCCCTTATCCCAGCCCGACGCGCGTCCGCAGCGCCGGGTCGCGGATGGTCAGCTCCTGCCCGGACAGGTCGTCGGCGTCCGGCGTGCACAGGTAGACGATGGCGCGCGCCGGGTCCTCGGGCCTGGCGAGGTCCTCGCGCTTCAGCTTGCTGACCTCGTTGATGCCGGAGGCGCGGATCTGCACCTGCATCTCGGTGTCGACCACGCCCGGCTGGAAGCCGAAGACGCGCAGTCCCTCGCCGCCGTACTCCAGGGCCAGCATGCCGGTCAGCATCGCCAGCCCGGCCTTGCCGGCACAGTAGGCCGACCAGCCCTCGACCGGCCGGTGCGCCGCGCCGGAGCTGATGTTGACCACCGTGCCGCGCCGCGCCAGCAGGCTGGGCAGCGCCGCCCGCACCACGTTGTACGAGCCGCCCAGGTTGATGGCGATGTTGCGGTGCCACGCCGCCGGGTCGGTGTCGCCGAGCCGGCCGATGGGATCGACCACGCCCGCGTTGTTGACCACCACGTCGATGCCGCCGAACCGCTCCACGGCCGCGCGCACGACGGCCTCGACCGCGCCCCAGTCCGACACGTCGCAGGCGTGCATGCGGTGCGGCTCGCCCAGGCCGGTGTCCGGCACGCCGCGGGCGAGGCCGACGACGGTGGCGCCGGCCGCGGCCAGCGCCTGGGCGGCCGAGAGGCCGATGCCCCGCGAGGCTCCGGTGACGAGGGCGACCTTTCCCTGCAGGTTCGGCATCACTGACTCCACGTTGAGGATGGCGGAAGCGGCTCGACGGCGGCTCCCGGTCCGCTAGATTGTGTGCTCACCCGCCACGAGACAAGAGCGACCGCCATGCTTCCAGCCGCCCCCGTCCTTGCCCCCGTTCTCGGCCGCGCCGAAGCCGGCTTCGACGCCTCCGTCGGGCGCCTGTGCGACCTGCTGCGCATCCCCAGCGTCAGCACCAAGCCCGACCACGCCCCCGAGGTGCGCCGCGCCGCCGACTGGCTGGTGGCCGAGCTGGCGGCGCTGGGCTTCGACGCCTCGGTCCGGCCGACCGCCGGGCATCCCATGGTGGTCGCGCACCACCCCGGCCCCGGTGGCCCAGGCGGAGGGGACGTGCCGCACATCCTCTATTACGGCCACTACGACGTGCAGCCGCCGGAGCCGCTGGAGCTGTGGGACAGCCCGCCGTTCGAGCCGACCATCGTCGAGGGGCCGCACGGCCCGCGCGTCGTCGCCCGCGGCGCCGTGGACGACAAGGGGCAGGTGATGACCTTCCTTGAAGCGTTCCGCGCCTGGCACGCCGTGCACGGCACGCTGCCGATCCGCGTCACCGTGCTGCTGGAGGGCGAGGAGGAGACCGGCAGCCCGAGCCTGATGCCCTTCCTGCGCGCCAACGTGGACGAGCTGAAGGCGGACGTCTGCGTCATCACCGACACCAACTCCTGGACCATCGACACCCCGGCCATCACCACCCGGCTGCGCGGCCTGCTGTACGTCGAGGTGACGCTGCACGGGCCGAGCCATGACCTGCACTCCGGCCTGTACGGCGGCGCGGTGCTGAACCCGATCAACGCGCTGACCCGCGTCCTCGGTCAGATCCACGACGAGCAGGGGCGGGTGCGCTTCCCCGGCTTCTACGACGGCGTGCGCGAGCCCTCGGCCGAGGAGCTGGCGATGTGGCGCGAGCTGGGCTTCAGCGAGGCGGACTTCCTGGCCGGCGTCGGCCTGAAGACCCCGGCGGGCGAGGCCGGACGCTCGGCGCTGGAGCGGCTGTGGGCGCGGCCGACCTGCGACGTCAACGGCATCTGGGGCGGCTACACCGGGGCCGGCGCCAAGACGGTGATCGCCGCCAAGGCCAGCGCCAAGCTGTCGTGCCGCCTCGTGCCGGGGCAGGACCCGGACGCGGTGCTGGCCGGCCTGCGCGCCTTCCTCGACGAGCGCACGCCGCCCGACGCCCGCTGGGAGATCCAGAGCTTCGGCCAGTCGCCGGGGCTGCAGGTGCCGACCGACTCGCCCTACCTGCGCGCCGCCATGGCCGGGCTGGGTGACGTCTACACCAACCGTCCGGTGCTGATCGGCAGCGGCGGCTCGATCCCGGTGGCCGGCTACATCAAGGACGCACTGGGCTTCGATTCGATCTTCGTCGGCTTCGGGCTGGAGGACGACCGCATCCACTCCCCCAACGAGAAGTTCGAGCTGAAGTGCCTGAAAAACGGCATCCTCGCGCACGTGGCGATGCTCGCGCGCTTCGCCGAGCTGCGGCGATGAGCCGGCTCGACGCCCCGGCGACCGCCCGCAACCGCGACCCGATCCTGGCGGTGCTGCGGCGGGTGCTGCCGGCGCGGGGCACGGTGCTGGAGGTCGCCGGCGGCACCGGCCAGCACGCGGCGTATTTCGCCGCGGCGCTGCCGGACCTCGTCTGGCAGCCGACCGACCCCGACCCGGCGCACCGCGCCAGCATCGCGGCGTGGACGGAGGGCCTGCCCAACGTCCGTCCGCCGCTCGCCCTCGACGCCGCGCGCCGGCCCTGGCCGGCGGAGCGGGCGGACGCGGTGCTGTGCATCAACATGATCCACATCGCCCCCTGGGCGGCGTGCCTGGGGCTGCTGGCGGGCGCGGCGGAGGTCCTGGCGCCGGAAGCGCCCCTGGTGCTCTACGGCCCCTACCGCCGCGGCGGGGCGCACACGGCGCCGAGCAACGCCGCCTTCGACGCCGACCTGCGCGCCCGCAACCCGGAGTGGGGCGTGCGCGACCTGGAGGCGGTGGCGGAGGCCGCCGCGGGCTTCGTGCTGGACGAGGTCGTGGAGATGCCGGCGAACAACCTGACGGTGGTGTTCCGCCGGGCTTAGCGGTCCACCACCGCGCGCACCAGCTGCGCCGGGGTGGGGGCGGGAGCCGGCGCCGGCACCGGGACGGGCGCCGGCAGGCTGCGGGCCGCCGGCTTCGGCTCCAGGCGCTTCACCGTGCTCTCCAGGCGCTTCACCGTGCTGGAGTTGGCGGGCGCGATCGACGCCGGGGCGGGCGTCGACGCGCTGGCTGACACCTCGTCGTAGATGCCCGGGTGCACGCGCACGGTGCCTTCCGGCTCCACCGTCGCCGTCCAGTAGACGAAGCGCACCGGCACCGCCGACGGCAGGCCGACCGTCTTGGTCTGGCCGCTGTCCAGCTGCTTCTGGATGGCGGCGGAGTCCAGCTTGGCGGGGCGCAGCAGCGTCTCCGCCACCATGCGCGCGTCGGCGAGGCGCACGCAGCCCGAGCTGGCGGCCCGCAGGTCGCGGTCGAACAGCCTCGGGTCGTTGGTGCCGTGCAGGAAGATGCCTTCGCCGTTGGTCAGGTTGAAGCGGAAGCGGCCCAGCGCGTTGTCGTCGCCCGGACGCTGCACGATGCGGATGCGGCCCGGATCGACCGACCACCAGTTCACCGTCTCCGGCGCCACCTCGGCGCCGTCCAGGTAGACGATGGCGTCCTTGATGCCGGGCGTGCCCTTTTTGCGCAGAATCGGCAGCTTGTCCTCGGTCAGCACGGTGGGCGGCACCGTCCAGGTCGGGTTGATGGTCACGCTGGTGACGCGGTCCTGCAGCAGCGGCGTCTGCCGGCTCGGCCGGCCGACCACGGCGCGCATGGTGAACTGCAGCTTGCCGCGCTCGACGTAGGTCACCGTCTGGCTCGGCAGGTTGACCAGCAGCACGGTGTCGGGAACGTTGGACTGGAACGTCTTCATCGCCGCCGCGGCGCCGCGCATCAGCGAGGCGGCCTCCTTCGGCGTGCGGTCGAGCGCTTGGCGCGTCACCTCGCCGACCTTGCCGTCGGGCATCAGGCCTTCCGACAGCTGGAAGGCGCGCACCCCGGCCTCCAGGGTGTCGTCGAAGCTCTCGGTCCACTGGTCGGCGGTCAGGAAGCCCAGCTCGATCAGGCGCGTGGCGACGCGGCCGACGCGGTCGGCGCTCTTGGCGCGCTGCTGCAGCATCAGCGGCTGCGGCGCCGGGCCGGCGGGCGGCGCGAAGGTGCCGTCGACCTGAAGCTCGCCGGGGCCGGACGGCGTGTAGCCGCCCTCCGGCTGCACCGGGCCGGGCACCAGCACGTCCACCATGCCGCCGTCGCCCTTCTTCAGCACCATGCCGTAGCCGACGCGGGTGGCCTTGACCTTGGGCGCGGTCTCCAGCTCGGTCGCGCGCTGCTCCAGGCGGGCCAGCCACGATCCCACGAGGTCGCGGGCGGAAGGGCCGTGGTTCTGCGCCGGGGCAGCGAGCGCGGAGGAAACGGGCGCCAGGAGGCCGGCGACGAGGCCGGTCGTCAGTCCCAGCCGCCGGACGGAGCGTGCGCAGGAGCGAAGAGCGTTCAGCATGGCCGGAGCATCCCACGACACATCTAAAAATGCAGCTAACGCGGCGACGGTTTGTCGCGGGGCAGGTCTGCCTTGAACGCGGGTGTGGCGCAAGTGACATATCCGGGACGTCTCACAAACCATTGGTAAAGTTTTGTTAATCGCTTGCGGCATAAATCGGGCGACCACACCAGCCCCGGGCCCATCATGCCGCGATCGCCGTTCGGTTTCGTCCTGCCCCTCCTGTTGTCGTTCGCGGTCGCCGCGCCGCTGTCCCTGACGCCGCTGGAGGCGGCGGCGAAAACCAAGACCAAGACCGCGACGAAGGCGGTGGTCCACAAGGCGACCGTCAAGAAGAAGAAGAGCCGCAAGGCGGGCAAGGCGGCTGCCGTCGCGGGCTTCCATCCGGTGCACGCCTCGGTGCTGATGGACGCCAAGACCGGCCGCGTGCTCGAGTCGAGCAACGCCGACACCGCCACCTACCCGGCGTCGCTGACCAAGATGATGACGCTGCTGCTGACCTTCGAGGCGCTGGAGCGCGGCGGGCTGCGCCTCGACCAGGAGCTTCCGGTGTCGCGCAACGCCTGCAACCAGAAGCCGTCGCGCCTGGGCGTCGTGCCGGGCGGCACGATCCGGGTGGAGGACGCGATCCTGGCGCTGACCGTCAAGTCGGCCAACGACGTGGCGGTGGTGCTGGCCGAGGCGCTGGGCGGCAGCGAGCAGGCCTTCGCCGAGAAGATGAACGCCAAGGCGCAGGCGCTGGGCATGACCAGCACCACCTTCAAGAACGCCTCGGGCCTGCCGAACCGCGAGCAGCGCACGACGGCGCGCGACATGGCCCGGCTGGCCCGCGCGGTGACGCTGCTGCCGCCGCGCTACTACGCCATGTTCGGGCGCACCAGCTTCACCTGGAACGACACCGTGGTGGCCGGCCACAACCGCCTGCTCGGCAAGGTCGCCGGCTACGACGGCATCAAGACCGGGTTCGTCAACGCCAGCGGCTTCAACCTCGCCGGCAGCGCCAGCCGCGACGGCCAGCGCCTGATCGCCGTGGTGCTCGGCGGTTCCACCGCCTCCATCCGCGACCGCGAGGTCGCCGAGCTGCTGGAGAAGGGCTTTCGCACCACCAAGGACACGGTGGCGGCGCGCTGAGGCGAACCCTCGCGCGCTTTCGCTGTTGAACCCCCACGGGCGCACTGGCAGCCGGTGGGGGAATGGTCGACACGGCACGCACTTCGGACCTCGGCGCGGAGGCGGACCGCCGTCGGACGGTGGTCCAGGCGCTGCTGCGCTACGGCACCGGCCTGCTGATCCTGGCGCTGCTGGCCGCGGCGCTGGTGATCCTCAACCGCTGGCTTGAGCACACCAGCGTCGCCGACATCCGCCGCGCCATCGCCGGCATCGGCAGCCGCCAACTCGCCTGGGCGGCGGTGGCGGCGGCGGTCAGCTACTGGCTGCTGACGCTGTACGACGTGCTGGCGCTGCACCACCTGCGGCGCCGGCTGCCCTACCGCTGGATCGCCTTCACCGCCTTCACCAGCTACGCCTTCAGCCACAGCCTGGGCTTCGCCAGTATCATCGGCACCACGGTGCGCTACCGGCTCTACGCGCCGCTCGGCCTGGGCGGGGTGGACGTGGCGCAGGTGACGCTGTTCGTCGTCACCACCTTCACCCTCGGGCTGACGGTGGTGATGCCCATCGTCATGCTGCTCGACCCGACGGCGCTGAAGGCGCTGCACATCGCGCCGGAGGCGGCGACACTGTTCGGCGGCGGGGCGCTGGCGCTGCTGACCGCGTACGTGCTGGCCGGCGCCTGGATCCGCCGGCCGTTCCGCATCCGCGGCCACGCCATCGCCTTCCCGAAACCGTCGGTGGCGGTGGGGCAGTTGCTGCTCGGCCTGTGCGACCTGTCGTTGGCGGCGGCGGTGCTCTACCTGTGCATGCCGGCCTCGGAGGCGGTCAGCTACATGGACGTGGTGGTCGCCTTCGGGCTGGCGCTGGTGGCCGGGATCATCAGCCACGTGCCGGGCGGCCTGGGCGTGTTCGACGCCATCGTGCTGGTCAGCCTCACCCCGGAGATGCCGGGCAACGACGTCATGGCCGGGCTGCTGGTGTTCCGCCTGATCTACTATCTGGCGCCACTGGTGCTGGCCGGCCTGATGTTCGGCGCGCTGGAGGCGTTCCAGGCCCGCCACCGCATCCGCAGCACGTCGCGCGGGCTGAACGCCGTCGTCAGCCCGGTGGTGCCGCTGGTGCTGGCCGCCTGCACCTTCATGACCGGCGCCTTCCTGCTGTTCGCGCGGGCGACGCCGGACGAGGTGCTGCCCTCGCCGTTCAACGCGGTGTCGCTGCCGTTGGTGGAGATGTCGCACTTCACCGGCAGCGTGGTCGGCGTGCTGCTGATCCTGCTGTCGCACGCCATCCAGAGGCGGCTGCACGCCGCCTGGGTGGTGTCGCTGGTGCTGCTTGCCACCGGGTGCCTGTCGTCGCTGCTGATGAAGGGCGGCGACTGGCGCGAGGCGGTGGTGCCCGGCCTGATCTTTCTGGCGCTGCTGCCGGCGCGCGCGGAGTTCTACCGCCGCGGCGCCATCCTGGCGCAGTGCCTGTCGCCGGCGTGGTTCGTCGCGGTCGGCGTGGCGCTGGCCAGCGCGCTGTGGCTCGGCCTGTTCTCCTACAAGCACGTGCAGTTCGGCGACGAGCTGTGGTGGCACTTCGCCCTGCACGGCGACGCCTCGCGCTTCCTGCGCGCCTCGGTCGCGGTGGGGGTGATCGCGCTGGCCGCCGCGGTGATCCATCTGGTCGGCGCGGCGTCGCGCGGTCGGGCGGCCGACTGCTCCTGAGCCAGGAACCATTGCGCCGCCATCCGGTTGACCCCATATGCTGCACTGCAACATAATGCGGGTTCAACCCGCGACGAGAATGCGGGTGAAACCCGTGGAAGGATGGCTTCCTTGCTGAACCTCGGCCAGACCACCGAAAAGCTCGCCAAACACCGCCGCCAATGGCAGGCCCTGAAGAACGCCGCGGCGCAGGCGAAGCGGATGCCCGGCGCCGAGGCCGGCC
This sequence comes from Azospirillum sp., assembly GCF_050789165.1. Taxonomy (NCBI): domain Bacteria; kingdom Pseudomonadati; phylum Pseudomonadota; class Alphaproteobacteria; order Rhodospirillales; family Azospirillaceae; genus Azospirillum; species Azospirillum sp. The sequence goes on along the minus strand of NZ_JBOZRT010000005.1, from coordinate 9,590 downwards.
CGCTGGGCGAGGTGACGGACTTCGGCTCCAACCCCGGCAACCTGCGCATGCTCACCCACGTGCCGGCGCGGCTGCAGCGCTCGGCGCCACTGGTGGTGGCGCTGCACGGCTGCCTGCAGACGGCGTCGGGCTACGGCTATGGGGCGGGGTGGGTGGACCTCGCCGACCGCTTCGGCTTTGCCCTGCTGCTGCCCGAGCAGCGGCGCGACAACAACGCCAATGCCTGCTTCAACTGGTTCGAGCCCAGGCACACCCGCCGCGGCTCCGGCGAGGCCGAATCGATCCGCGCCATGGTCGCGCGCATGGTCGCCGACCACGGCCTGGACCGCGGCCGGGTCTACGTCACCGGGCTGTCGGCCGGCGGCGCCATGACCTCGGTGATGCTGGCGACCCATCCGGAGCTGTTCGCCGGCGGCGCCGTCGTCGCCGGCCTGCCGTACGGCGCCGCGGGGACGGTGGGCGAGGCGTTCGACGCCATGTTCCAGCCGCGCAGCCGGCCGCGGCAGGCGTGGGGCGACCTCGTCCGCTCCGCCTCGTCGCACGGCGGGCCATGGCCGCGGGTGGCGGTCTGGCACGGCGACGCCGACGCCACGGTGCTGCCGCGCAACGCCGACGAGGTGGTCAAGCAGTGGCTCGACCTGCACGCCCTCGGCCCCGTCCCGGATGTGGAGCGCACCGCCGGTGTCCACACCGAGCGGGTCTGGCGCAACGCCGCTGGCGAGCCGGCGGTGGAACTGCACACGCTGTCCGGCATGGCGCACGGCGTGGCGGTCTGCCCAGGTGAGGGCGACGGACGCTGCGGCCGCGCCGGGCCGTTCATCCTCGATATCGGCGTCTCCTCGACGTGGCGGATCGCCGAATCCTGGGGGCTGACCCAGGGCGTGCCGGAGGTGGAGGCGCGGCGGCCGGCGCCGGAGGCGAAGCCGCAACCGCAACCGCAACCGTCCCATGCGGAGCATGCGCTGGGCGCGAAGATCCAGTCCGTCATCGCCAGGGCGCTGGAGGCGGCCGGCCTGATGAAGCGCTGACGGAACGTCCGCCCGCCCTCGCGCGTTGCTGACGCCACAAGGCTTCAGGAGCGTTGAGATGGACATCGACAAGAAGACGATCGCCGGGGCCGCGGCCGCCGTGGCCGTCGGCGTGGCAGGGGCCGTGGCCTACACCGCTCTGAAGGGCGGCGGTACCGCGAAGAAGGAGCGCCCGCCGCAGGGCCAGGGCAAACGGAAGGGCGAGGCGCCGCCAACGCCCACCGGCCCGATCAACCTCAATCATGCGACGCCGCATGACCTCATGTCGCTGAAGCACATCGGCAAGGCGCGCGCCAAGCGCATCCTGCACGCCCGGCCGTTCAAGTCGGTCGACGATCTGGTGAGCCGCGGACTGGTGCCGGCCGAGGTGCTCGCCCCGGTGCGCGACCGCCTGACGGTCTGATGGGAACGCGGCAGGGTGGCCGCATGGCCGCCCTGCCGCCGCACCGCTTGCCCGCGGCGGGGTGTCGCACCACACTCTGCCGATGCCCTATTCGCACGACCTTTCCCCGCGGACGCAGGACGTCCGCTTCGCCGAGTTCGTCGGCCTCATCGCGCTGTTGATGGCGATGACCGCGCTCTCCATCGACATCATGCTGGTGGCGCTGCCGGACATCGCCGGCACCTTCGGCGTGCTGGAGCCGAACGACCGCCAGCTCATCATCACCGGCTACATGCTGGGTTTCGCGGTGGGGCAGCCGTTCCATGGGCCGCTGTCCGACCGGTTCGGGCGCAAGCCGGTGCTGGCGGTGGGGCTGGTGATCTTCGCCGTGGCGTCGCTGGGCGCGGCGCTGGCGCCGAGCTTCGGCTGGATGCTGGCGTTCCGCGCGCTCCAGGGATTCGGCGCCGCGGCGCCGCGGGTGGTCGCCATCGCCATCGTCCGCGACCGCTTCGTCGGCCGCGACATGGCGCGGGTGATGTCCTTCGTCATGATGGTGTTCATCATCGTTCCCGTGATCGCCCCGGCGATCGGCGAGGGGATCGTGATGGTGTCCGCGTGGCCGTGGATCTTCGGCGCGCTGTTCCTGGTCGCCGCCGCGGCGCTCGGCTGGGCGGCGCTGCGCCTGCCCGAGACGCGGCCGCCGGAGGACCGGATGCCGCTGTCCGGCGCCGCGCTCGGCCACGCCTTCGGCAAGGTGGTGACGACGCGCTGGTCGCTCGGCTACACCGTCGCCATGGGGTTCATGTTCGGCGGCCTGCTGAGCTACGTCGGCAGCGCCCAGCAGATCTTCGTCGACATCTACGGCCTGGGTGAGCTGTTCCCGGTGGCCTTCGGCGCCATCGCCGGCGTCATGGCGCTGGCCTCGCTGACCAACACGCGGCTGGTCGGCCGGCTGGGCATGCGGCGGGTGTCGCACGCGGCGTTGCTGGTGCACGTCGCCGCCTGTCTGGTGATGGCGCTGTTGGGCTTTCCCGAGCATCCGCCGCTGCTGGTGCTCGGCGCCTTCATGGCGGTGGTGTTCTACTGCTTCGGCCTGATCGCGCCGAACTTCAACGCCATGGCCATGGAGCCGCTGGGGCACGTCGCCGGCATGGGGTCGTCCTTCGTCGGCTTCTACACCACGGCGGCCGGGGCGTTCTTCGGCTGGGTGATCGGGCAGGCCTTCGACGGCACCGTCCGGCCGCTGATCATCGGCTTCGCCGCGCTGGGCGTGGCGGCGCTGGTCACCGTGCTGGTCACCGAGCGCGGGCAGTTGATGAAGGTGCGGGACGGCGGACCTTAGGTTCTGTGGACACGGATCGAAGCCAGAGAACGATGGCCGCCACGGTGACCACAGCGAGGTGGTTCCTGGCGGCCTTCTCGTACCGCGTGGCGACGCGGCGGAACTGCTTGAGCTTGGAGACGCAGCACTCGACCAAGTGTCGCTGGGCGTAGAGATGCCTGTCCATTGGGTGTTTGCGCAATCGGGACAGGTTGTTCGGGATGACCGCGGCTGCCCCCTTCCCGGTGATCTTCTGGCGTAGGCGACGTCGCCCTTCTCCCCGGCCTCGTCGAGCAGGGCGGCCAGCTTCGGCTGCTTGGGACGGAAGGCCGCCAGTGAAACGGGTGCCTGCGGTCAGGTAAGACAATCTCCTCCCCGTTCACGAGCGCCTTGCGGCCGAAGCTCCCCGAAAAACGAGTGGAATGCCGGCCGGCGGCGCTTCCCCGCTGAATGCAATTCGAATCGAATCAATAGTTTCGATTTCTAAGTAATTGTCCATTTTGCCGCATGCTCGAAAATTCATTGCAATGACATGCATGCATGTCATCTTTGCGGGCAAAACAGATTGATATTCGCGGATTGGCGTGTCGCGAGCGGCGCATGTTCTCGAACGGAACCGGGTTATGCTTGCGCGTTCCAACTTAGCGTGGTGCGCCGGCGGCCGGCCTGACCGGCACTCAGCTCGTCGCGTATGCGCCTCCGCTTGCGCCCGACGCGGCTTTGTCACCCCCCGATTTCCCCTCCCACGCCGGGCTCCCCGCGCGTGACGGCGGCTTTCGCCCTTCCTCCGGCTTCAAGGCAGACCTCTCCATGCCCAGCACCATCACCGGCACCTCCGGCACCGATATCCTGACCGGTACCTCCGGCGACGACCTCTTCCTCGGCCTGGGCGGGAACGACACCCTGACGGGGGGCGACGGCTTGGACACCGCCGTCTTCGCCGGCACCCAGGCCGACTACGACCTGACGCAGCCCGGCGTGGTGACGCACACCGCGACGGGCGACACCACCACGCTGTCCGGCATCGACCAGTTGCGGTTCGACGACACCCTTGTGGTGCTGAACACCGCGCCGGACGCCCCGGCCGACGCCGATGCGGCGGCGAACGCCGTGACGGAGGGCGCCGCCGTCGGCACCGTCGTGGGCGTCACCGCGCGGGCCGGCGACGCGCAGGGCAATGCGCTGACCTACAGCCTGAGCGACGACGCGGGCGGGTGCTTCGCCATCGACGCGACCACCGGCGTGGTCACGGTCGCCGACGGCTCGCTGCTCGACCATGAGAGCGCAGCCAGCCACACCATCGTGGTGGCGGCCAGCGACGGCTCGCAGACCAGCACCGCCTTGATGACCATCGCCGTGAGCAACGTCAACGAAGGCCCGAGCGCCCTGGCGGATGCCGACGCGGCCACCAACACGGTGGCGGAGAACGCGGCGACCGGCACGCTGGTGGGCATTACCGCCTCGGCTCTTGATCCGGACGCTGGCGACGCCATCACCTACAGCCTGAGCGACGATGCGGGTGGGCGCTTCGCCATCGACGCGACCACCGGCGTGGTCAGCGTGGCAGACGGCAGCCTGTTGGATTACGAGAGCGCCGCCAGCCACACCATCACGGTGCAAGCGACGGATGCCGGCGGTCTCACCAGCCAACAGAGCGTCACCATCGGCATAGCCGATGCCAACGAGGCTCCCGGCACGCCGACCGATACCGACCCGGCGGCGAACGCGGTGGCCGAGGGCGCTGCGGCTGGCACCGTGGTCGGCGTCACCGCGCTCGCCCTCGACCCGGACGCTGGCGCCACGATCACCTACAGCCTGAGCGACGACGCCGGCGGGCGCTTCGCCATCGACGCCGCCACCGGCGTGGTGACGGTCGCGAATGGCGGCCTGCTTGACCGCGAGGAGGCGGCAAGCCACACCATCACCGTCCAGGCCAGCGACGGCATGCTGACCGCGACGCAGTCGATGATCATCGGCGTGAGCAACGTCAACGAAGCCCCGGGCGCCCCGGCGGATGCCGACGCGGCCACCAACACAGTGGCGGAGAACGCGGCGACCGGCACGCTGGTGGGCATTACCGCCTCGGCTCTTGATCCGGACGCTGGCGACACGCTGACCTACAGCCTGAGCGACGATGCGGGCGGGCGCTTCGCCATCGATGCGACCACCGGCGTGGTCAGCGTGGCAGACGGCAGCCTGCTCGATCATGAGAGCGCCGCCAGCCACACCATCACGGTGCAGGCGACGGATGCCGGCGGTCTCACCAGCCAACAGAGCTTCACCATCGCCGTCACCAACGTGGTGGAGGTGCAGACCTACACCGGCACGGCGGACGACGATGTCGCGACCTCCGCCGCGGCACCACTCGACCGCTGGACGATGACCGGGCTGGCGGGAAGCGACACGCTGACCGGCAGCAACCAAGCCGACACACTGACCGGCGGGGCCGGCGACGATGTGCTGGACGGCGATGGCGGCAACGACCTGTTCCTGGTGTCCGGCACCGGCGACGGCTTCGACTCGGTCATCGGCGGGGCGGGCACTGACACCATCCGGGCGAGCGCCGACGGCACCGTCATCGGGCTGAAGGGCCTCAGTGGCGTCGAGACGATCACCGCGAACGGCCACACCGGCGTGAGCATCGCCGGCGACGGGGCAGCGAACGTGCTGAACTTCGCGGGCACGGCGCTGAGCGGCATTACGCAGATCGATGGCGGGGCGGGTGACGACACGATCACCGGCTCGGGCGCGTCCGACTGGATTCTCGGTGGAGCGGACAACGACTCGTTGCTCGGCGGCGGCGGGGCCGACACGTTGGACGGTGGGACAGGCAGTGACACCATGGCCGGTGGCAGCGGCAACGACACCTACTACGTCGATGCCGCCGCCGATGTGGTCAGCGAGACGGCCGGAGCAGGCACCGACACGGTGCGCACGACCCTGTCGAGCTACACGCTGGGCGCCAACGTCGAGAACCTCGCCTATGATGGGACCGGTGCCTTCACCGGCAACGGCAACGGTCTGGACAACCGGATCGTCGGCGGCGTCAGCAACGACACGCTGACTGGCGGTGCCGGTGTCGATACGCTGATCGGCGGCCTCGGCAACGACCTCTACATGGTCGACACCGCCGGCGACGTGGTCACGGAACTCGCCGGCGAGGGCGTGGACACCGTGCAGACGGTGCTGTCGAGCTATACGCTGGCCGATCATGTCGAGACGCTGACCTACATCGGGACCGGCGCCTTCACCGGCACCGGCAACGCTGGCGACAACCGGATCACCGGCGGCACGGGCAACGATACGCTGGACGGCGGGGCGGGTGCCGACACGCTGGACGGCGGCGCTGGCAGCGACACCGTCAGCTACGCCACGGCGACGACGGGTGTGACGGTCAACCTCGCCACCGGCGTGCACGGCGGCGGCGCGACGGGCGACCAGTTCGCCGGCATCGAGGCCTTCTCCGGCTCGGCCTTCAACGACAGCTTCACCGGCGATACGGGCGCCAACAGTTTCCTCGGCGGCGGCGGAGCCGACACGCTGATCGGCGGTGCCGGCGACGACACGCTGGACGGCGGCACCGGCCTCGACTCTCTGGTCGGCGGCCAGGGCAACGACACCTTCTTCGTCGATACCGTCGGCGAGGCCGTGGTCGAGGCGAACAACGAGGGCAACGACACGGTCCGCACCACGCTGAACGCCTACACCCTGACCCCGTACGTCGAGAACCTGACGTTCGACGGCACGGGCGCCTTCGCCGGCACCGGCAACGCCCTGAACAACCGGATCACCGGCGGCGGCGGGGACGACACGCTGATCGGCGGCGGCGGCGCCGACACGCTGGACGGCGGGGCGGGCAGCGACACCGCCAGCTATGCCAATGCGACCGGCAACGTGACGGTCAACCTCGCTACCGGCGTCAACGGCGGTGACGCCTATGGCGACCAGTTCATCGGCATCGAGGCGTTCATCGGCACCGCATTCAACGACGCCTTCACCGGCGACGAGGGGGGCAACCGGTTCATAGGCGGCGCCGGCAGCGACTCCCTGTACGGCAATGGCGGCGACGACACGCTGATCGGCGGTGCCGGGGCCGACTACATCCTGGCCGGTGCCGGCAACGACGTGATTGACTTCGCCACGGACGACGACGGGTCGGCCGAGAACGCCCGCGGCGACATCGGCAACGACACGATCATCGGTGGCTCGGGCGCCAACATCCTCTACGGAGAGGATGGCCACGACAGCGTCTTCGGCGGCGGCGGCAACGACTACATGTACGGCGGCGCCGGCAACGACACGCTGGACGGCGGGGCGGGCAACGACACCATCCTTTCCGAAGCCGGCGACGACACCATCCTCTTCACCGGCGGCCAGGACGGCGTGCGCAACGGCGGCGGCAACGACGTGCTGCGCTTCGCCGCCGGCTATGAGGCGGCGAACCTGTACTACACGCGCACTGGCCTCGACTTGATCCTGCGTTTCCGCAACAGCACCGATCAGGTGCTGCTGTACGACCGTCTGCGTCCTGGCGCGTCCTATGTGCAGACGGCGGTGTTCGCCGACGGCACCTCGGTGGACCTGACGAGCAGCGCGCTGGTGGTGGAGACCACCGGCACCGCCGGGGCCGATACGCTGGACGGCTTCGCCTACAGCGAGATCATGTACGGCAAGGCCGGCAACGATTCCATCACCGGCGGCGACGGCAACGACAGCCTCTACGGCGGGGCGGGCGCCGACACGCTGTACGGCGGCCTCGGCAACGACCTGATCGACGGCAGCGTCGACGGCGACAGCGGCGCCGGGGACCTCGCCTACGGCGACACCGGCAATGACGTGCTGATCGGCAGCCGCGGCAACGACACGCTGGATGGCGGCAACGACCAGGACACGCTGAGCGGCGGCCTGGGCAATGATTCGCTGATTGGCGGTGCCGGCAGCGACGTCTTCCGCTTCGCCCCCGGCGACGGGGTGGACACCATCGTCGGCGGCCTCGGCGACGTGCTGGAGGTCACCGGCTACGACGCCGCCGCGACCTACCTGTCGCGCTCCGGCGACAACCTGCTGGTGCGCTTCCGCACAAGCACGGACACGATCGTCGTCGCCGGCCGCTTCTCCGGCGACACCGGCAGCGGCACCAGCTTCGTGCCGACGCTGCGCCTCGCCGACGGGACGATCATCGACCTGGCGCGCACCGACTTGGCGCTGGAGGTCGTCGGCACCAACACCGCCGAGACGCTAAAGGGCTACACCGGCAACGACCTGATCCGCGGTCTGGCCGCCAACGACGGCCTGTTCGGCTATGGCGGCAACGACACGCTGATCGGCGGCGCTGGCGCCGACGGCGTGTACGGCGGCGACGGCGACGACCTCATCGACTTCTCGGCCGACGGCGGCGACGACGGCGCCGCCGACGGTGGCAACGGCAACGCCGGCAACGACACGGTGATCGGCAACAACGGCAACAACATCCTGTACGGCGAGGACGGCAACGACGTGCTGTCCGGCAACGCCGGCAGCGACAACCTGCTCGGTGGCACCGGCAACGACACGCTGACCGGCGGCACCGGCAACGACACGCTGCAGGGCCAGGACGGCGACGATGTCTTCATCATCGAGGCTGGCGACGGCAACGACACCATCTACGCCGGCCTCGGCACCGACACCGTCGCCTTCGGTGCCGGCTTCAGCGCGGACATGGTGTCGTTCGTGCGCTCGGGCGGCAACCTCGTGGTCAGCTTCGCCGACCGCAGCGAGCAGGTGACCCTCAACAGCCAGTTCCAGGCCAACAGCGCGGCCGAGCGGCTGCGCTTTGCCGACGGCCGCGAGGTGGACCTGCTCAGCCCCGGCCTGGTCGTCCGCTACGACGGCACCGACGGCGCCGACACCCTGGTCGGCTTTGCGGCGGCCGACGTCATCGACGGCAAAGCCGGCAATGACGTGATCAATGGCGGCACCGGCAACGACACGCTGAGCGGTGGCGCCGGCAACGATACGCTGGCCGGACAGGGCGACAACGACACCTACCTGTTCAACGTCGGTGACGGAGTCGACTCCATCATCGGCGCTGCGGGCGACGTGCTGCGCTTCGGCGCCGGGCTCGACCCGGCCGACCTGTCCTTCGCCCGCTACGGCAACGACCTTTCGCTGCGCTTCAGCGGCCGGACGGAGGGGGTGCTGGTCTACGGCCGCTTCGCCGGTCCGGGCGCCGGCGCGACCTACCTGCAGACCGTGGTCTTCGCCGACGGCACCACCATCGACCTGAGCAACCCGGCGCTGACGCTGAACACCCCCGGCACGGCCGGCGCCGACAACTTCTACGGCCACACCGGCAACGACACGCTGCGCGGTGCGGCGGGCAACGACACGCTGGGCGGCTACGGCGGCAACGACCTGCTGCTCGGCGGCGCCGGCGCCGATTCGGCGTTCGGCGGCGACGGCGACGACATGATCGACTTCTCCGCCGACGGCGGCGAGGACGGCGCGTCCGACATCGGCTACGGCGAGAACGGCAACGACACGCTGATCGGCAACGGTGCGGCCAACCTTCTGTATGGCGGCAACAACAACGACAGCCTGTTCGGCGGCGCCGGCAACGATACCCTGGAGGGCAACGCCGGCAACGACACCCTGGACGGCGGGGCCGGCAACGACAACATCAACAGCGGCGCCGGCGACGACGTGATCCTGTTCACCGGTGGTGCCGACTGGCTGGTCAACGAGAGCGGCGCCGACACGGTGCGCTTCGGCGCCGGCTACGATCGGGCGAAGCTGTACTTCGTGCGCGACGGCGACCATCTGCATCTGCGCTTCCAAGGCAGCACCGACGACGTCACCATCGTCAACCGCTTCAGCAACT